>JBHIUX010000179.1:0-1564 GCA_042138065.1 Nitrosopumilaceae archaeon | reverse complement strand
TTTTTACCAGCTTCTAGGAGAGCTTTTTCTTCCCAACGGATGGTATCGTAAAGAACAGTGATGTCAGGGGTCACTGCCCCCAATCCTCGCCAACCGTTTGGGCAGGCTTTAACTCAAAACCTTCTGCAGCTTTTACCAATTCAAAACTTGCACCACACTCTGGGCAAGTGACAATTTCTCCTTCCAATGCGTCACTTGGAATTGAAATTTCTGCATCACATTCAGCACATTTTGTCATATTGTTCTCCTTCTTTCATCCTCTATTCGTCTTTTATTATCTTTTTTTCAAGCCTATCTTCTAATGGAATTTCTAAAAGATCTCCCATCCTAAGACCTTTTAGTCCAGCAGCTACGGCCTTTGCACTCTTATCATCTTTTTCCAAACCTAATAATGACATTAGATACGCTGCACCTGTTTTTCCTGCTAGTTCTCCAAACACAATCCGTCTTCTGTTTCCTACAGATCTTGGAGGAATTGGCTCGTATGCAGCAGGATTTCTTAAAATTGCAGCCAAGTGCGTTCCTGCTTTGTGTTTGTAAGCTGATGAACCAACAATTGGTTTTGAATCATATGGTTTAATCGTTGTATACTCTTCAATCAGTCTTGAAAGATCCAATAACATGTCTAATCTAAAATCATTTGGTGATTTGTACAAATATGTTAATGCAACCGCAACTTCTGCAAGAGAAGGAATACCTGTTCTTTCACCGATTCCGTCAATTGTAGTGTGTATCTGATCAACTCCTGCATCACACGCAGCAAATGCATTTGCCAGCGCAAATCCGATATCATTGTGTACGTGAGCATCGAGAGGAGTGTCAATCTCATTTCGTACCTTTTTTACAAAATTATACATTCCAATTGGCCTAAGCGTTCCTACAGTATCAGGAAGGCTGATTCTATCAACTCCTGCATCTTTTATTGCTCTACAAACTTCAAGTAAAAATTTCGGATCAGCTCTACTTCCATCCTCTACAGTAAATCTAATTTTTAATCCATGGGACTTTGCATACTCTACAGTTTCCACTGATCTTTTCAAAGCTTCTTGTTTTGAAATTCTTAATTTATCTTTTAGATGAATATCTGAAATACCAAGATAAGCTGCAACCCATTTTGCATCACATCTTAATGATATGTCAATATCTTCCTTTAGGGCTCTTCCATGAGAAACAATATCTGCTTTTAACCCTTGCTTGATTATTGTTTTGGTTGCAGCTTCATGATCTTTTGAAATTACTGGAGAAATTTCTATTTGATCAACCCCAAAATAATCTAACATCCATGCAATCTGGATTCTTTGTTTGCTTGTAAAAGAAACTCCAGGATGTTGTTCACCTTCACGTAAAGTACTATCTAAGATACGTATCCTCTTTGGATTTTTTTCACATGCATTGTATGCTTCTGCATAGTAATTCGGATCATTCATTGCAGATTTCGATGCAGAATTAATAGAATATAAATATATTCGTACTAACTTCGGCGGAAAGTAATATTTTCAATACTAAATTAGTTACAAAAAGAATTTTCGATCCGAAACTCGTTTTATTTGATTGTTCGAAGAAT
>JBHIUX010000178.1:0-1572 GCA_042138065.1 Nitrosopumilaceae archaeon | reverse complement strand
GGGTCTTGTTTGCACTTTTCCATAGCTTCAGGACATCTGTCTATGAATCTGCATTGCGGTTTTGGGTTTAGCAGACCTGGCGGATTGCCCTTGATGTATGATGGTTTGTTCCCATGAAGTGTTGGAATTGATGCAAGCAGTCCTTTCGTGTATGGATGCTTTGGGGATTTGAAAATTTGCTCTGATGTTCCATATTCGACCATCTGTCCGCCATACATTATTCCAATCTTGTCTGCAATCTCTGATATGATTGCCAGATCATGTGAGATTAGCATGATTGACATTCCATCCTTTTTTAATTTCTTTAACAGATTTACAATTTGAGCTTGAATCAACACATCAAGTGCTGTTGTTGGCTCATCAGCTATGACAAACTTTGGTTTCAGTAGTAGCGCCATTGATATGATTACTCTTTGCTTCATTCCACCAGACAACTCATGCGGATATTTTTTTAGAACATCCTCATTGAGATTTACCGCCTTCATTGCATCTGAAATTAGTTTTTTAGAGTCTCCTTCAAACTTGTGCTGCTTTAGAACCTCTATGAACTGGTCATTAACAGTAAAGACCGGATCAAGTGTGTTCATTGCTCCCTGAAACACCATTGCGATTTTTTTCCACCTGTACTTTGCATCAAATTCCTTTTCTGACAAATCCAAAATTTCTTCTCCCTCAAAATTCACATTCCCTGATGTTGGTTTTCCTCCCTGAAGCATTCTCATTATTGTGAGACCAAGCGTGCTTTTTCCACAAGCTGATTCTCCAGCTATTCCAATTGATTCGTTTTGATCCAGCGAGAAAGAGACATCATCAACTGCATGCACCTCGCCCTTTGTGGTGGAGTATCTTGTGGAAAGGTTTTGCACATTAAGAAACGACATGTATTATGGTAGAATTTTAGGCCATGATAAGATTTTATGTGTTAATTCTTTCACAAAACTGAAAGAATATGGGATTTGGCAGAACTCACAACATAGAGGACGTAAATTCCGGCATGAAGGGCAATAAAATTACTCTGTGCGGCTGGGTTGAGGACTTTCGTGAGCTCGGAAAAATGACCTTTTTGACCGTTCGCGATGTTACTGGAATTGCTCAGATTATTGTAAAAGGGGATTTGAATGATAAAATTGCGAATCTGAACCGGCAGAGCGTTGTTAGGATTTCTGGTTCTGTGCAGGAGACTAAAGCTCGGGATTTTTCCTTTGAGGTGTTGGCTGACTCCATTGAGGTGTTGGGAAAGGCAATTCATCCGTTGCCAATTGACCCAATTGGGAGACTGGAAAGCAACATTGACAATCGTCTGAATGCTCGCGCACTTGATTTGAGAAACAAAAAGACTGCAGCAATTTTTAAGCTGCGTCATCATGTTTTATCTGCACTTCGCAATTCATTGATTGAGAAAAAGTTTATCGAAATTACCACGCCAAAAATTATTGGATCAGCTTCTGAAGGTGGCGCGAATCTTTTTTCATTGGAATATTTTGGAAAGACTGCATACTTGGCACAATCGCCGCAACTCTACAAAGAACAGATGACAATTGGATTAGAGCGAGTCTTTGAAATTGCATCATT
>JBHIUX010000177.1:0-1583 GCA_042138065.1 Nitrosopumilaceae archaeon | reverse complement strand
AGTTTTTCATAATCTGCCTTTGTCATATTTTTTTAAAAACTAAACACCCTATATGGGTTTTCTAAAAAAGTAACTTGTGGTAGTCTTCCTACATTTTTCCTATTCGGAAAACGTTTGTTCCACATTTTGGACATGTGCCTTTTACAGCTGGACGTCCGTTCTTTAGTTTAGTTTCTTTAGGATCTTTGATATCCCTCTTTGCTCTGCATTTTACACAATATGCTTGAACCATTCTAGAAAATCTCGGATTTAGTTCTATTTAGGAAGAGGCTGTAAAAATTATTTAACTATAGGCTGGAGTAGTGTAAGTTTTCAAACTATCGCGAGAGAACATATAGAAATTATTTGCTACAAAATTCTAATTTTTTCATTATTTTGCCATTGTTTTAATTTAGAAATGATAATTTAGTATTTTTTCTTAAAATGAGCTAAAATTTTGAATCATTTAACCAGTTATAAACAGCATTCAGGCACTTTGATAAATGGCATCAAAAAAAGGAGTTTTTCTAACTATTGGGATTTTGGCAGCTATAACCATTGCCAGTTTTGTATTTTGGTTTTTTCCTCTTAATTCTGAGTTAACTTTTGTAGTTACAGATTTTGAGTCTCATCTGGATGGAGTAAAAAATGTTCATGGGGTGATTAGTGAAGCTGTTGAAACAGAATTTCAAAATTTGTTAGATGGAAAAATTTCTCCACAAGAGTATATTGAACAAGCTGAAATATCATCTGAACAAATTAATTCTCAAATCATTCAACTAGTTGAAAGTAAAGCCACAGAAGAGTGGTATGAAAGTTACATCAACTATATTGAATCTCTAAAACAATACAATAGCTATATCAGAGAAACAATTGTTGTTGCAACCATGATTGAAGAAGGTGCAGAATCTGCCGAAATTGAAAAATTTATTGCCGAAATAAATCAATTTAAAGAAAATTCAGAATCACATATTCTAAAGTCAGATAACACTAGACCCTGACTTGAGTTCAAAGACCTAAGTATAATATTTTCAAAGGTTGGAAATCGTTAAAAAGCAATTTTGTAATAATATAACTAATGTCTCAAAAAACAGGTAAGATAGAGAAGGATGTCAAAGCATCTTCAGCAAGCAGACTGCTTGTAATTTGTGTTGATAGAGATGATGATGTAGGTGAGAAAACTGGAATTCAGACCCCTGTCTTTGGAAGAGATGCATGTATTGAAGCTGCTCAGAGATTAGCATTAGAAGATCCTGAGGATGCAGATTCTAATTCAATTTTTGCAGCAATAAAGACATTTGAAGATTTGATTAGTAAAGGATACGAAGCACAAGTTGTTACAGTTACTGGAGTAAAAAACAGAGGGGTACAAGCTGATGAAAAAATTGCGTCAGAGATAAGAACGATTTTACAAAAATTTTCTGCAAACGGTGCAGTAATTGTTTCAGATGGCGAAGATGATGAAAGTGTAATTCCAGTTATTCAAAATGTTCTTCCAGTAATTTCTGTACAAAGAGTTGTGATGAAAGTTAGTAGAAGTGTAGAATATTCTTATGCAGTTTTTGGAAAATATCTGAAAATGATTGCTTATGATTCAAAATATT
>JBHIUX010000176.1:0-1668 GCA_042138065.1 Nitrosopumilaceae archaeon | reverse complement strand
GCTGCAATCATTCTTCCAATCAAATCAGCTGGTGCACTTGCAGTATATGTTACAATTAGATCTTGAATCTGCTGTTCATCTAGCTTCCAAAACTTCCCCCTAAGAACACTTAGAAGATTGTAAAAGTCAATGTCCATTGAAACAGGACGAGACATGTCTTTATCACCAGATTTTTTTAATGCGCCGCTAAGTTGTTGAATCAAAATTTTGTCAAAATAAGTATCAAACACTTGAATATTCTTTGTGTCATTGTATGCTGCAACTGCTTTTGCTATCTCTTCTCCAAAAATTGTTCCACTAAGATTTGAAACAGTTTCTTCAAGGTCTTTTGCAACTAGTGCTTTTAGAATTACATCTCTTTGTTTGATGAGCTCTTCTGCATGTAGATTGATGTGTGGTTCAATTTCTTCTTGTGATTTTCCAAGAACCTTGCCTTTGAGAATTAATTTCAGATTCCATGTCATAAATTTTAGAAAATATGCATCCAAAACAGTTGAGCTTGCAGTCTTTGCAATAGAGTGATGAATATCAGCTAGATGACTTCGTAGAGCAGATTCTATTTTTTCTGCCGTGTATGGTTTTGTTACTTCAGAAACTGCCGTAGCATAAATTGTGTTTTTAATTCTGGTTACCAGCTCATCAAGATCTCTTGATTCGGCCAAGGTTTGTAATTCACTTTTTTCTAATAATCGGCCTTTTTTGCTATATGATTTTACAGAGGCAAAAACCTTCGAACTCATTTGATGAACCTCTCCTAAGTGCTGATTTTAATGTTATCGAAACATTAGCCAAGTTTTTTCAGAAAATCCATGGTATTTTCTTTGTCTGCTTTTGACATATTTGAAAAGCCTTCTAGTATTTCCTTTTGAATGGAAAGACTCTCATCTGAAACATTCTTCAAATTTGCAAAAGTAAATGGCATCAAATTTTTCAATTTTCCTTCACAAAATGCTCTTACATATTTCTCAAATAATGAAAAGGTAAATTTTGGAGCAATTTTTGAGAGTTTTTTAATAATTTCTTTGAGTTCTTTTTCTTGTGAATTTGGATATGAAAAAAACTGTTCTAAAAGAGGACCTTTTTCTTTTATTTCTTTTATTGATAAGGCTACCAACAATCCGCTTTGAGTTAATCTATAGTAGGGAATTCCTTTTTCTTGCAGTGCCTTAGGACCTCGTTTTAATGGTAGGCGGCCATCCTCTTCAACTAATTTTAAAGGAATTAGAATTTCATCCAAATCTCGAAAGACTCCAGAATAGAGGTTCTTCCAAACTATTCCACTCTTCTCTGCAATTTTTTGAGAAATCGCCGTCCTTGTTTTGTCGGCTGGATTTTCTTGCGTTGCTAGTGAAATGATTATTGATCTTTGTCTTATTGCCTCTCCAGTCAGCTCTTTTGTTTTTGTTTTGAAGGTATCAAAAATTGCTAGTTTAGAAGATTTTGATTTCAAAATAAACCTCTCAGAACCTCTAGATGCCTACTCATTTCAGGTTCAAATTTACGTGACATAATTTTCATATTTTGTGTTATTATGTAACATTAAGGAAATATAATAACTTACATTTTTGTTGTTTTAAAAATCTTTATGCTTAAATCCTTTCCAATTTTGTGTTGATCAATGAATTCTAGGAACCGCAAGTATGCACTCTTACTTGTGGCTGCAGTAGC
>JBHIUX010000175.1:0-1677 GCA_042138065.1 Nitrosopumilaceae archaeon | reverse complement strand
ATTCAAAATGGGAACCAACTTTAAAGACAATCCTAGAATTGACTTTGATAAATATTTGAACTGCCCATCGTGCAGAGAATCTGGATTATATTGCTCAAAGCACAGAAACGAGGTAGAACAAATTCTAAAAAGTAATTAAGATTTTTTATAATTACTCTCTGATTTTGCTCATAATATTTTTGTCATAAAAAATTATGACAAAAAATTTTGTTTTTAAATTAAGAATTGTAGTAGGGATACTACGTAAGTGTTAAATCAAATCATGCGATCAATTTTTTGCATTGGCAACAAAGATTAGTGCTATTTTTTTAATGATTATACTACTTGCAAGTGTAGCAAGTTTTTCATCGCCGCTCAATGTTGTTTATGCCGACCAAGATGACAAACAAGAAAAAAAGGAAGAAAAACTAAAGGAAAAGGAAGCGCGGTTAGCTGAAAAACAAGCAAAGCTAGCTGCAAAGCAAAACGATGACGATGATGAAGAAGACATTGAAGAGTTTGGTGATGATGTATACATTGATTATTCAAGTAAAACTACAGAAATTTGTCATATTCCTCCTGGAAACCCATCAAAGAACCATACAATTAGTGTTGGCACCCCAGCAGTTCCAGCACATCTTGCACACGATGACAAAATTGGTTCCTGTGATGATGTAGATGAACCCATAACTGATGCGATGTCATTTTTAGCTAAAAAACAAGTTAGATTAGCTGAAAAGTCCGCAGAAAAAGAAGAAAAGGCATTACAAAGAGCAGAAAAACTCTTAGAAAAACTTGAGGAAAGAATTGCCAAGCTAGAGCAAAGATTGCAAAAATTATTGGAAAAAGTAGAATCTGGTGAATACTATGGTAATCTTCAAAATGAAGACACTGTAACAAGCACATTTAACATTTCATTTGATGGCGAGGCCACTTCAATATATGATGATCAAGTAACAGCTGCGTTATCAGGTGAGATATTTATTGAAAACTTGGTCACGGCATCGGATGTTACAAAGTTTAAGGTGACTAGCGGAGAAATAATTGTAGGAAATAATGTTTACGATATCATCTTTGGCAAGGCACGAACTCTTGTTGATAGCAATTCCTTGGTATTGATTTTACAAACACTCGATTCAGCAGAAAATGAAAACACTGTGAAACTAACATTAAATCTTGATTCACAACTAGATGTAGACATGACAGAACCCGTAGGATTTGAAATCGAAGAAAAGAGCAAGATTTCAGAAGAATGGTTCTTGAGTGGCTCTGGTAATGTGTCTTCGTCCTAATGAAAACTTAGACTCGTATATTCAATCTGCGAATAAGCTGTGGAACTAAAATCACACCGAGAATTGATGCAGATAACACTGCCATTGCTAAGGGAAATTCAGGCACAACAAAGGTTCCAATTATTTCAATTTGTTCAGAACCATGTACAAATTGGATTGTAAGATAACGGTGAGTCGGTGTTTTTGTTTCAGAATAAGTAACTTCCTTTCCATCAACTAGTACAAAAAAAATGTCATCCGAGTTTCCAATTTTTGCATCAATCACGTTTCGTGGTAATGTAATAGTTATTTGACCATCGCCAGTGGTAACAATATCAAAAATCAACGAAGCAGATTCAGGATCTGGAGAAACCGCCAAAACTTGGCCGCCTGTTATTGTTGACGATACCTCATATTCGGTTCCTTG
>JBHIUX010000174.1:0-1709 GCA_042138065.1 Nitrosopumilaceae archaeon | reverse complement strand
TTTTCTACTTCTTCAGTTATTTTTTGTGCAAGCTCTAATGGAAGACTTCCTTCACGTACAAGTGATTGAATGATTTTATGTGAATTAAATTCTTCAATTGATTCATGGGAAGTTCGGACATACATTTTTCCACTCTCAATAATTGATCTTTCTTCAATTTGTCGTGCCAAGCTAAGAACCAGTTTTCCAAGATTTGTGATTGTATACCTTCTTTCAGATTTGTTAAGGGCAACAAGGGACTGTCGAAGTAATTTTCTTAGGTGGTAGGCAAATTTTCCGCTCTCTTTTTTTGACTTGAATCCAGCAAGGGATTTTAGCTCTGAATATGTCAGTGGTCCTTTAGAGTTTAAAATTCTCAAAATATCGATCCTGTTTGGACTTGCCATTACAGAAAAGATCATTCTTACACGCTTTGATGTAGATTGAAGGATGCCTCCCCGTTTAGGCTCCGCTACTTCCTCGCTCAGTTCCATATATCAATGTCTAAAAAAATTAAGCTAAATAAGGGTTTGTGATAAATTATTGATCAAGCTATAGATCAGTTCTCATTTACATCTAATGTAAACTCTGATGTGGATAATGACTGTCCACATGATGGACACTTTCCATTGTAAGGATTCATTACATCTTTTAGCGACTTTAACATCTTCATGCTAGAGATCTTTTCGCCACACTTTCCGCAAGTTATTTCAACTGACATGTAAGGGATCTTTTTTTCAGTTAATTAAAAATCTATTTTGATTTTTTTTTATAATTGCACTAAATTAATTTACTGTTTTTCTATGATGATTCCACGATCATCAAAACCAGAGATTTTTGCCCTTGTTCCAACTGGCAAATCTGCAGGAGTAGCAATTCCAGCCATAAATCCAGAAATTCTCAAATGTGTGTTGTCTAGTTGAAGTACGACAAAGGCATATGGTGTGTATTTTTCAAAGCCTGCAGGAGCGACTGTAATTATGGTATAAGTAGCAATTGTGCCTGTACCATCTAAAAGTACATCCTCAAATCCTTTGCTGCCACATTTTAGACAATAATAAGCTGTAGATAAATGAAGATAACCACATTTAGTACATTTGTGAGTTAGCAGTTTGCCTTTTTTAACATTTTCAATAACTTGTGATTCAACAGACATTTTACGCACTTTGGAATAGATGAACAGCACAACTTGCACCAGTTGCGCCAAAGTTATGAGTTAAACCAATTTTTGCATCTTTAACAGTTCTTTGACCAGCTTTTCCAGTTAGTTGATCAAATACTTCGACTACTTGTCCAACACCTGTAGCTCCAATTGGATGTCCTTTTGATTTAAGACCTCCTGATGGATTAATTGAAATATCAGAATTTAATCTTGTTTTACCTTCCCGAACAGCTTGAACACCTTGTCCTTTCTCAAAGAAGCCAAGATCTTCAGTGTCTACAATTTCTGCAATTGTAAAACAGTCATGAACTTCTGCAAAGTCAACATCTTTTGGAGTAATGCCTGCCATTTTGTATGCAGCTTCGGATGCAATCTTTGTGCTTGGAATTGTAGTCATTTGTTCACGGCCTTGAAGTGCAGCAGGAGAGCCTCCCCTACCTGAACCAATTACTTGGATGTAGTCTTTAGAGTGTTCTTTTGCAAACTTTTCAGAACAAAGAATTACAGAGCTTGCGCCATCAGAAAATGGACAGCAATCATAAAGCTTTAGAGGACTTGCAACTACTGC
>JBHIUX010000173.1:0-1720 GCA_042138065.1 Nitrosopumilaceae archaeon | reverse complement strand
GTTAGAAACAAAAGATCTTCCATTCCATCAATGTACTTTGTTGGATTTTTTAATCGTTCAACACCTAATCTTCCTTCAATGAATTGTTCAATTGCTTGAGAACCAATACCATTTTTGCATTCAGCAAGCAATATGGCTAATCCATTTTGTTTTATTGAACCACTACAATTCCATAAAGAAGACAAGGATCTGGAAAGAGTGTCATTACTTGCATCCTTTCCTGTACTAATTACCATGGTTTTGTGTTCGCCAACATCTTTTGTGCCAAATTCCTCAAGTGTTTTTGTGAGTGAAATTGTTGATGATGGATGTCCAACTGCCAAATCCACTATTCCTTGTGAACTTGCAACAACCTCAATTCCTTGAATTTCAAAATTATTTGTAAATTTTTTTGCTTCTTCCATACTTTCTCCAAGGTGACCGGGAGATGGTAGATTCTCCTTTCGCTTAGCATATGCGGAAAGCATCTCATCTTTTCCGAATTTCTTGATTAATCTTGTAGCAATTGTTTCAAATCCAAATAATCCATTAAACTCCATTTCTCCTAAAAAGACCAAATTTGTATTGGATATCTCAGAATCTCCAAATTCAGATATTGTGCTTCCTTCAGGCAGTTTTTGTTTTACTTGATTAATAATTCTCTTTTCTGCAAATATTTGTGGAAACGGTTTTGATTTTTGTTCGCACATCATGAACAAAGTGGAAAGAACTTTTTGTACTGCCTTTGAGTCATGCAGTATAACTATTTCACTTGGTTTTGAAAGATTTAAGGCGCCAAGTTTTTCTTGAAGTACAGCATCTTCAAGCACTTTACCTTCAGAATCAATGTTTTGCTCGAGATTTTCTGCCTTAATGTCTAAAACTACGTTCGTGACTCCATAATCTAACCAAATTTCAGGCATACATGAACCAAAATACAAACCAAAATAAATCCAGTTAAGTAAATTTTGGTATGGAGTTTGTGAAAGAGTTTTCAACCTTTTTGCATGAAAAAGGTGCTCTCAAGTTTGGAGATTTTACCCTCTCAAGTGGAAAGAAAAGCTCTTACTATATCGATTTGAGAGTAGTTCCTAGTTTTCCTCATCAATTTAGAAAAGTGGTAAAGCATCTTCAAAATGAAATTTCTGAAAAAATTGGTCTTGATAATTTTGATTATATTGTTTCAGTTCCAACGAGTGGTCTTGTAATTGCATCTGCATTAGCTACTGAAACGGTAAAACCTCTAATCTATGTAAGAAACAAGCCAAAAGATTATGGAACTTCAAAATTAGTTGAAGGATTTTTTGAGTCTGGAAAGAAGGCATTGATGATTGATGATGTTGCAACAACTGGTGGTTCAGTTATTACTGCATTAAAATCACTTAAAGAAGCTGGAATTGTAATTTCAGATGCTTTTGTCATCATCAACAGAATGGAAGGAGCAGATAAAGCATTAGAAGGTGAGGGAGTAAAAATGCATGAATTAGCCAATATTTTAGAAATTACAAACTCACTTTACGAACAAAATTTAGTTTCAGATGATATTCTAAGTAAGGTCAAAAATCAAACGAATTAAAGATTCGGCAGCTCAGACAAATGCCTTCACATCATTTTTCAGATATAACTCTGATTCTTCATTGCAGCCAAGTAAATTACGAATGACTTATTTTAAAACTAACTGAATTAAGTGGGCCCGAAGGGCTTCGATCCCTTGGCTCACCGGTTATGAGCCGGTTACTCT
>JBHIUX010000172.1:0-1726 GCA_042138065.1 Nitrosopumilaceae archaeon | reverse complement strand
GCTATGACAACATCATAGTCCACAAATGGTATTTTTTGTGCAATTATTTAATTCATAATCAGTACAGAGGTCATCTTTATTTTTGTAATAGAAATCTGTATTTCAAATGAAATAAAAGGAGTATTTCAAAAAAAGGCTCATGGTAAACCAATACATCTGGGTTGCAATAGCCGTCGGCGTGTTTTTTGTAGGCATTGGAGTAAGCTATGCAATTTTTGCAAATACCTATGATCCCGTATCAATGAAGTTTCAAAATCAGCAATTATTTGATCAAATGATGACAAATAACCCTAAGATGAGTGCAGAATGGATGCAAACCATGGTGCAAGATCCTCAACATATGCAACAAATGCAAACTATGATGCAAGATCCACAGCTCAGGCAACAAATGATGGATATGATGATGCAGAATCCAGAAATGATGCAAGCAATGATGCAGAATCAACAAATGATGGGCATGATGGGTCAAGGACATATGGGAGGTATGATGATGGGTCCTGGAATGATGCAAGGTTCACAGAGTTTTGAATCAACACAATCACTTCCATCAGAGATAGAACCACAAACAAGAACTTTTGAAATTTTTATGGATGAAGTTGAATTTTTTGCTGAAGTAGAAAGTGAAGGTGATGAAGAAATTGCTTTTGTTGAATTACATCAATGGAATCCCAATATCATAGTTGTTAACAAAGGAGATACTGTTGTCTTAGAAGTATCAAACCCAAGAAAACATGCACACACATTAACTATTCCAGACTTTGGTGTAAGTACTGATATTTTAGAATCAAGAACAGGTTCTGAATCTATACAATTTCTTGCAGATAAATCCGGAGTATTCACATTTTATTGTGGATTACCATATAATCCTGATATTGGATATTGTGATCCTGATCATTCTATGATGACTGGCACACTGATTGTTTTGGAGTGATAATTCTGCATTCTGGTCAACTAAATTAGTACGATTTTCAAGACTCTTTAATTCAAAAGTTTTTCATTATACTCTAATCTGATACTGAATATGGCCAACATTAAACAAGTCATAGCTGTCAGAACTGATCTTGACATGGGTAAAGGAAAGATTGCTGCTCAAGTTGGGCACGCATGTGTGTTAGGTGCAGAAAATGTTAGAAAATCTCATCCTGACTGGTTTGAAGAGTGGTGGGGTGGTCAAGAAAAAGTTGTTGTTAAAGTTGGAAGTATGAAAGAATTAGAAAAAATTAAACAAGATGCAATTTCACTTGATGTTCCTTGGTCAGAAGTATCAGACGCTGGTCACACACAACTACCTCCAGGAACTACAACATGTATTTCATTGGGGCCTGCGCCAGAGAATCTTATTGATAAGATTACAGGCGATTTGAAATTGCTGTAAAAATCTGATTGGAAGAGATATAACAAGGAAATTTCGTTTTTTTATTGTGAAAAAACAGACTAAAGGAATTTTTGCTCTAGTGTTTTTTGGTGGAGCATTACTGTTTTGGGCAACCGCTGCTTCTATGCCAAACCTATTTCCACCCGAAGAAGGCATGGAAATAACTGAAACTGGAACTCCAGCAGATAATTTTCCTGATGCACAAAGAGCTCAATTTTGTGGAAGTGGCGAAGCAAAATCAAACACATACGTTAGAGAATTCAAAATTCCAACAGAATGCACGATGCCTTTAGCTGTTGTAACTGATCCTCAAGGAAATGTTTGGTTTACACAAACAAACACTGGAACTGT
>JBHIUX010000171.1:0-1737 GCA_042138065.1 Nitrosopumilaceae archaeon | reverse complement strand
ACATTCTTTGTAATCTACATGACACAATCTATAAGAAAACTGGTCTCCTTTTTTGAAACCTTCGCCGACATACCAATCTCCAGGATGATCAACACCACCCTGTTGAAATTGTGCAGATGCTGTTTGATATGATAACATTCCTAAAATTAAAACTCCAATTAAACCAGAGAGAATTATGTACTGATGCAAGTATAATAATTCACGGACTTTCCTAGTTAAAGTTTATTCAAATAAGCAAATATAGAGGCAAAATTCATTAATTTTTGTCAATGTGCGAATGCCCCAAAGTTCACTTGTATGAAGTTGAATTCAAATTAGAAGGGATGATTGTTGTTCCTACTCACAAAAATTGTGGTTTTTCTCTAAATGATAAACAATCTGAAAAATTCCAAAAAGATCTTATGAAGACATGGGGATTTGAAGAAGAAGAGGAACAATAAAAATTAAAAAAAGAAAAGATAAGATGTGGTTTTTTTATAATTGGGATACTGCTTCTTTGCAGACTTTGCATTTACATGTACAATCATTACTGCAAATACATGCACCCTGCATTTCACAATCACATTTGTAATCTGGATCGCCTGTATCAGCTTCGCATCCACATGCTTGATCTGTCATGTCAGGTGGTTCGTTGTACTTATTTTAAAAGTTTAGTGTTATGCAAGAAGCTACCAGTCATGATTTAGAGAGCATTTCATTTGCCGTTTTTTGAAGCAAATCTGCCTGTTGCTCAACTTTAGAGGTGTCATTTTCTATATCAAATCCAACCTTGAGGACATGAATTAATTCTGGTTTTTGTTGCAAAGTATCCTTGATTTTTATCATATTGTTTCGATTAATGTAATCCAAGTAAAAATAACAATCAGACAATAACCCATTTTTTACCAGATAATCATACTTTCTTTGAATTATTTTTGAATGATTATTTTTCTCAACCATGTCAGAAAATCCTATTGTGGACTTGCACATTCTTGATAATAATGATGGAGTTGCCCTTTCAATTCCTATGCAGTCATTTACAACAGAAAAATTTTCATTAATTCTGTTTTTTCCTAATTTTCTAATATTCTCTAACATGTGTGTTGGACTAGGCCGTTGAAGATTAAATCCAGAGATGGCATCTGCTAAAAAATATGCTCCGCATTTGACCCACGATGATGCAAATGGATCATTGTTTTGCAGGCCATCTTTAGTTTTTGATGCACAAAACAGTACATCTATCAAACAACTTTTAGCATAGTCATTGAAAATTTCTTCTTTTTTTTCATTGATTTTTGATAATAACATTCTAAGTTCCCATTGCTCATCTAAAATGATTTGCATGTTATGATATTGAATTAGAACATTAGAATTAGTTTCAGACAAGGATCCATGGTGAATTTTTACTAATTCATTTTCATATTCTGTTATTGAATCATTTTCTTTTTGATTATCAAAAATTGTAAGGTCATATTCACAACAATCAAAACTTTGATTTTCACCCCTGCAACCTCCTAATCCAGATGGGAAATTGTTTAGAGAGTGCTCTTCTAGAAAATTTTTTACATTCACAAAAAAAAATATTCTGGATTTTCTATAAAGTATCCAACTCACTAATTTTTACCATTGAATGCAAAGTCAAAACATTGCTTTAAATTGCGATTTGTGAAAATTTCTGAGTAGCTCCTGTGGTGTAGTCCGGCTAAGCATACTGCCCTCTCAAGGCAGTGATCTCGGGTTCAAATCCCGACGGGAGCA
>JBHIUX010000170.1:0-1758 GCA_042138065.1 Nitrosopumilaceae archaeon | reverse complement strand
ATTTTTCTAAAGTTTTATGCTGCGCCTCCTCAATTGCCACCTCAATGGTTCCAACTGGATACCAGGGCAGGTTCTTTTTTTTAGCCAAATCTTCCCACAAATCATGCGAGATTAATGAAGATATTGCAGATGTTCTTCTTTTTTTAGGATCAAGATAAAATGGAGAATGGACAACTCCAGTGTTTCTGCTGCTTGTATGCAAAGCAACATCTTTTTCTTTTTCAATTACACAAATTGAGACATTGTACAGAGAAGAAATCCAATATGAGATTGTCGTGCCAAGAATTCCTCCACCAATGATAGCTACATCAAATTTTGACAATGAAATGAGATTGTATATTTCTCATTAAATGATTGTGTATAGTTTCAGGATAGAGAATGGCGCCGGGAGAGAGATTTGAACTCTCGTTCCCTTGCGAGAACGCGCTTTATGGTAATTATTTCCAGGCGCGCGCCCTACCAGGCTAGGCGACCCCGGCACAAGTCTTTCGACTAGTATTTCGGCAAAATTTGATTATATAATACGTTTGGCAGTAGAATTATGTCAAAAATTATTTGAGAATATGAATCGTAATTGATTTTTTGACAGTTTTTTCCCCCATTGTAATACCACTTGATGTAATTTTGTAGGTTCCTTCAAGTACGGCATCACCATCATTTTTGATTTGATCCCATTCAAAGATTTTTTCCTCTTTTGCTCCTAGTGTAGAAATTACCTGAGCAGCTACAGGAGAGTACAAAACCGTTCCATCAAGTCCTTTAATTTTTAATCCATATGATGCATCAGAAAATGAAATTGGAATAGTACCAGAGTTTATAATTTTGATTTGAATTGTTTCTCCTTTTTCATAATTGATTTTTTCTGTAAGAATTGTCAAGGATTCTCCTTCAACAAAATTTAGCTCATTTGGATTTTTAAAATCAACAAAGATTACTCCAAAAATTGCACCAGCTGCTACACCAACGCTGATTGCTAAAATGAGTCCACGTGGAATCAAATCAAAACACCTAGTTCTTCAAAGTTTGTTTAGTGCGCCAGCTTTTTGGATATGTATTTGGCTGCATAATGATTCGTTTTGTTTCAAATGCATATCCTTTCACATTGTCTTCAATTTCTGATTCTGACATCAATGCTTCAGCTAAAGCAACAATCTCACCTTTTTGAGTGTAAATTCCTACCAAATCTCCTTTTTTCAAATTTGGTGAAATCTGCAATATTCCTGGAATTGCAAGTTGAGCTCCATGACACATTGCATCAACTGCAGAATCTCGAATCACTACAGATTTGATTTCACTTAATGCATGTTCGATTGGTTGGATTATCTTCATTAGTTTAGAGTCATCTTTTTTTTCTTCCCATGAGGCAAATGCATCAGCTAATTCATGCATCGTTACAAGATGTTGACTTTCATCAAATTGGTGAACACGCGAACGTCTAAGCTCAATCATTGTTGCTCCAGGCCCTAGAACTTCACCAATATCATAGAATAGTTTTCTAATGTAAGTTCCTGCTTCACACAAAACTCGAACAAGTAACAGGCGTTCTTTTTGCTCTAAAAGATCCATTTCATAAATTGTTCTTGTTCTTGTTCGCCGCAAAACAGAAGAACGCTGAGGAGGTTTTTGAAAAATTTCACCAATGAATTGTTTTAAAACATCATTGAGTTTTTCTTTTGATGGAAGAGAATGCAGCCTTCCAAGTGCTTGATATTCTTTAGGACCAAGCAACAACACTCCTAATGCTTTCGTTGCTTCCCC
>JBHIUX010000169.1:0-1768 GCA_042138065.1 Nitrosopumilaceae archaeon | reverse complement strand
TCTGTAACAGCAAAAACTTGAATTAAACTGAATGTTCCTATAATCAAAATACTAAAAATGATAGGTACTGCCCAAACGCCCTTCAATGCCTTTGTGTAATATAGCGATAAATGATTTAAGGATGATCAAAAGTTAAGCAATTCATACTTTTCTTATTTCTAAATTCATTCCATTTTTTCAAAAAAACAAGCCTATTCTGAGCGTATAATGAACTAAGCTCAATTCTGTTAACATACGTAGATTTATTTTCGTAAAAAATTGAGAGTAATTATTGGCAATTTTACCTATTGACGGAGGAAGATATGGCACAAAAGAAATGGTTGCAATCTTCGAGGAACAGAAAAAAATTGATTATCAATTAGAAATTGAAGGCGCTGCTGCAGTCTCTCAAAGTGAAATCGGAATGATTCCAAAAAGTGTTGGAAAAAATATTCAAAATACAGCAAAATCTGGTAAAATTTCTGCAAAAAGAATCAAACAACTGGAAGCAAAAAGTGATCATGATACTGCAGCTTTAGTTGAAGCGCTAAGTGAAAAGTGTAAACCAGAAGCAAAACCATGGGTACATTATGGATTAACTAGTAACGATTTAGTTGATACAAGTACCTCAATGCAGATGAGAGATGCACTGGCAATCATACAACCAAAGGTTGCAAAACTTGGATTACTTTTGGCAAAAAGAGCTGTAAAATACAAAAACATTCCAGCAGTTGGACGAACTCATGGTCAGCATGCAAGCATCATATCATTTGGATTAAAGTTTGCAAATTGGGCTTCTGAAATGAGCATACATCTGCAAAGAGTTGAAGAAATCAAAAAAAGAGTTTTGATTTGTAAAACACTAGGTGTTGTTGGAACAGGTTCATTGATGGGTGCAAAAGCGATTCAAGTTCAGGCCAAAGTTGCAAAAAAACTCGGGCTTTATCCTGCCGAGGTAACAACACAGATTGTTCCAAGAGAACGTTATGCAGAATATGTTTTTCAACTTGCTTTATTGGGAGCAACTTTAGAAAAAATTGCAGTAGAGATTCGTAATTTGCAAAGAACTGAAATTGGTGAGGTTTCTGAGCATTTCAAAAAAGGCCAGATGGGCAGCAGTGCAGTTCCGGTAAAAAGAAATCCAATCAAGAGTGAAAGGATTTCATCATTATCAAAGATCTTGCGCAGCCACATTGGAACTTCATTTGAGAACATTGCCCTATGGCATGAAAGAGATCTGTCAAATTCAGCAAATGAGAGATTCACTATTCCAATGTGTTCAATTTTGCTAGATGAGATGCTTGAAACAATGATTCGTATTATTGAAAATCTCAAAGTCAATGAAAAGAATGTTAAACAGAATCTTGAGGTAACAAAGGGTCAAATTTTTGCTGAATTTGTTTTAGAAGCATTAATCAAAAAAGGAGTGCCAAGATTTTCAGCGTATAAAGACGTTCAGAGAGTTGCATTTGCTGCAAAAGACAATGATGTTCATTTCATAGACGCAGTTAGAAAAGATAAGAAAATTTCATCAAAGCTAAATGAAAAAGAGATAAAGTCAATTTTCTCTGCAGAAAATCGTCTTGGTGCATCTGTTTCAATAATAAATAATGTAAATAACACAGTTCAAAAATCTGCCAAAAAATTTATCTAGATTTTAGCAGTGCTTTGTGAATTAGCGAACCATATTGTAAGGCTTTTTTTCTTTTGTTTGTGGAAATTTCAGGAACTCCGATTTCAGATGCTAATTTTCTAATGATGTGTTTTCTCATCAAATCATCTTTTCCTG
>JBHIUX010000168.1:0-1812 GCA_042138065.1 Nitrosopumilaceae archaeon | reverse complement strand
CCTTAAATAGTGTAAACTGAAGCGTAATTTCGATGAGATCTCAATTGATGGTGTTTACTTTAACTGCAGTTTTAATTGCAAGTTTAGGAGTAACACCAGCTTTTGCACAAATAGAGGATCCAATTGCTATTTCTACGGATAAGTCATCTTATTCAGATGGGGAAACAATTGTAGTTTCTGGAGAGGTTAAAGAACTTCTTTCAGGTTATGCAATTTCTCTCCAAGTTATAGCTCCCAATGGAAATTTGGTTACTGTTCAACAACTTGATGTTGGTGCGGATAAAATGTTTACCACAGAACTAACTGCAGGGGGCGGACTATGGCGATCATCTGGAACATACACAATTAGTGTTCTCTATGGAACAGAAGCTAGAACAGCCGAAACAACGTTTGAATTTGGTGGATCTACAGGCGGACCTGGACCTTCAGGACCTTCAATTAATGTTGAAGGATTTAATGTTGGATATAGTATTACCGGAGGTAGTATTCTCAACATAACTCCCGATGTGGATGCAAATTCATTGATCATTGAAATTTCCACAACAAGCGATGGAGAATTAACCATAACATTGCCAAGAGCATTAATTGATGCAGTACTTGAAAATGGTGATGATGATGAATTCTTTGTCCTAGTTGATGCAGAAGAAGTGGACTTTGATGAAACAAAAACTAGTTCGGATAGGACTTTGACAATAGCATTCCCCGTTGGGGCTGAAGAAATAGAAATTATTGGAACCTTTGTGATTCCAGAATTTGGTGCTATTGCGGCTTTGATTCTTGCAGTTGCAATTATATCGATAATTGTAGTGTCTGCAAAGACAAGATTAAGCCTAATTCCAAGGTACTAGATCTTCAAATTTTTTCCTTTTTTAGGGATCAAAATGCATGAATTGGTGGACTTTTTTTTACATTTAAAATACATAAATAATGACACTTTCTACCTCTCAGATAAGATGAATCTTAAAGGTACTACACTGACATTTTCTTTGATCGCACTTAGTGTTATTTTAGTTTCAGGATTAGTATTTGAACAAAATGCTTTTGCCCAAAATACCAAACAGGGAATGACATTAACAGTTACGGCGAGTGAGGGTTCTTCTAAAATTATGGTAAGTGGTGAAACAAGCAAAGTCACCCCTGTTGCAATTAAAGTAACTGCTCCAAATGGAAACTTTATTGCAGCTGATCAAATTGCTCCTGGTTCAGATGGTAAATTTTCAACTGAATTTAATGTAGGTGGCTTATTATGGAAATTTGATGGAACTTACAAAGTAACTGCACAACATGGAGAAAATACCCTCTATAGAATATCCTTACCAGTAGAAATTGTAGGAGGAAAAACTCTAGCAACAAATGTTTCGGAGGACTTCCTGGAAAATATTGTGTATGCTGGCAGTACAATAACTGAGGATGCAGGTCTATCAATTGAGGTAGATGCACCATTAGGAGCAACCACAATTGGAGTTAGCGGCCATACAGAACGCACAAACATGGATGTTACTATCATTGTAACAGAACCAATGTTTGGAAACATCATACATACTGATCAAGTCTCACCTGACGCAAATGGCAACTTTGCTTTTACCATTAATGTTGGAGGCAGTCAATGGAAACAAGATGGTTTCTATACAATTTCCGTTCAACAAGGAGATTCTAACACATTTAGAGACTCTGCAGAGGTTGAAATTGTAGATGGTGCCGTAATTCCAGAGTTCGGTGCTATTGCGGCTTTGATTCTTGCAGTTGCAATTATATCTATAATTGTAGTGTCTGCAAAGACAAGATTAAGCCTAATTCCAAGGTACTAGATCT
>JBHIUX010000167.1:0-1816 GCA_042138065.1 Nitrosopumilaceae archaeon | reverse complement strand
GAAGTAACACCATCTGGAATGAGAGAAGTTTTCATAGAAAATCCAGATGTAAAATGGGAAGAAGTTGGCGGATTAAACGATGTAAAGCGTGAGCTTCAAGAAGCAGTTGAATGGCCAATGAAATATCCTGCATTATATGATAAATTAGGACATAAAATGCCTCGTGGAATTTTGTTGCATGGACCAAGTGGTACAGGTAAAACTCTCTTAGCAAAAGCTGTTGCAACTCAAAGTGAAGCAAACTTTGTGTCAGTTAGAGGACCTGAATTGTTATCAAAATGGGTTGGAGAATCTGAAAGAGGGATTAGAGAAATTTTCAGAAGAGCAAGACAAGCTTCTCCTTGTGTAATATTCTTTGATGAAATTGATTCTATTGCACCAATCAGGGGTGCAGGTGGTGAAACTGCAGTAACTGAAAGAGTAGTTAGTCAGCTGTTAACTGAATTAGATGGCATGGAAAACATGCACGGTGTTGTAGTTCTTGCTGCAACTAATAGAGCAGACATGATTGATCCAGCATTGTTACGACCGGGAAGATTTGATAAAATCATACAAATTCCATTACCTGACAAAGACAGTAGATTAAGTATTTTAAAAATTAATACCGAAGTTATTCCAGCCATTACAGATCCTAATAATCCAGAACATGTTAATTTAGAAAAAATTGCAGAATTAACAGATGGAATGAGTGGCGCAGATGTTGCCGCCATAGCAAATACTGCTGTGTCTTTGGTTATACATGAATATCTTGATGCCCATCCAGACGCCAAAGAGGTGGAAAAAAGCTCTACTGAGGCTAAAGTGACAATGAAACACTTTGAAGAAGCAGTGAAGAAGGTCAGAGAGCAAAAGGATCTCAAAGTTGGTCAAAAAGTAGTTGCTTCTTACTACAGGTAGTTTTAATAAAATAAGCTTGCAATAGCACCTCAATGTCAGAATACAGAGGCTATGAAAAAAAGTCTCTATCGTTTCTCAAAGACAATAAAGTGAGAGTTGGAGATTCTGTAAAAATTCTAGCTGATTTAACATATTCTGGAATATTAATGCCAAGATACGAATCTAGTGACGATGAACATATTGTATTGAAATTAAAAAGCGGTTACAATATCGGGTTAGAAATTAGTAAAATAAAACAAATAGAATTAGTTTCGGAAAAGGAATCAAAAAAAGAAGCTCTTCATAAAATTGAAAAGAATACATCTTTGCCAAAAATTCTTCTTTTATCAACAGGCGGAACAATTGCAAGCAAAGTAGATTATAGAACAGGGGGAGTTACTCCAGCATTAAGTGCTGATGATCTAAATGCATCAGTTCCAGAACTAGCAGAAATTGCAAATGTTGATGCTGAAGTATTATTTTCAGAATATTCAGAGAACATAATGCCTGAGCATTGGAAAAAAATTGCTGAGAGATTAGATAGTTTAGCAAATTCAGAATATCAAGGAATTATTATTGCTCATGGTACAGATACCATGCATTATACTGCATCATTTCTTAGCTTTGCATTAGCCGGATATCCAATTCCTATTGCTCTAGTCGGCTCTCAGAGATCATCAGATAGACCCTCATCTGATGCAGCATTGAATTTAATTTCAGCTGCAAACTTTATTGTAAATTGTAATACAAAAGGAATTTTTGTTGTGATGCATAACAATGAAAGCGATAATACTATTTCTTGTCATTTAGGAACACGTGTAAGGAAAAATCACACATCAAAAAGAGGTGCATTTCAAACAATTGGGGATAATCCTGCATTTCTAGTAGTTGATACAAAAATTGAAAAAAATCTTAAAGATGATTTTTTTAAAAATAAAGA
>JBHIUX010000166.1:0-1836 GCA_042138065.1 Nitrosopumilaceae archaeon | reverse complement strand
TTTCTGAAGCTGAATATGCATTTGAAATTGCAGATTGCAAATCATTTCCAAGTGCCGTAACTCCCAAAACTCGGCCCCCATTTGTCAAGATTGTGCCATTCTCTTTTTTGGTTCCCGCATGAAAAACAAAAAAGTCTTCTGTACTTTGTTCCAGACCGGAGATCTTTTCGTTTTTTGGATACGATTCAGGATAGCCTTTTGATGCCAAAACAATGCAAACTGCAGTTTGTTTTTTCCAAGAAATTGGAGGCATTGATGATAATTTACCATCAGAGGCTGCTATCAAATAATCATACAAATCAAAATCCATTCTCATCGTAATTGGTTGGCATTCAGGATCACCCATCCTGACATTAAATTCTAAAACATAGGGCTCACCATTTTTTATCATAACACCTGCATAAAGAAAACCAATGAAAGGAATTCCCTCACTTTTCATTCCCGATATTGTTTTCTCTATCACATTTTTCTGAATTTTTTCTGCAATGGAATGATCAATTATTGGGGTTGGAGAATAAGCTCCCATTCCCCCTGTATTTGGACCTCTATCATTATCGTAAATTCGTTTGTGGTCCTGACTTGATGCCATTGGAATTGCAACATTTCCATCACATAACGCAATGTAAGATGCTTCAATCCCATCAATTCGTTCCTCTATGATTATTTTATTTCCCGCATCGCCAAAAGTTTTCTTTACAAGAATTGTTTCAATGGCTGCAAGTGCTTCCTCAGTGCTATCACAAACCATAACACCTTTTCCAGCAGCTAATCCATCTGCTTTTACTACAACTGGATAAGAAATGGATTTTACATACAGTGATGCCTCATATGGATCATCAAATATTTCAAAATCTGCAGTAGGGATATGATTTCTTTTCATGAATTGTTTTGCCCAAATTTTGCTAGATTCTAATTGTGCGGCATTTTTTGTTGGGCCAAATATTTTCAAATGTTTTTCATTAAATTTATCAACAATTCCCAAAGCAAGTGGTGCTTCTGGTCCAACAACTGTAAAACAATCATTTTGTTTTGCAAAATCTGCAAGCTCATCAATATTGTCTACAGATATCGCGACATTATTCTCTGTTCCACCATTTCCTGGAGCAGTGAATACTTTATCCACATTTGAGCTTTGAGAAAGTTTCCAGCTAAGAGCATGTTCTCGCCCACCAGAACCTACAACTAAAACATTGGTCAACAATCAAATTTTTTGATTCTGTAATATAATCCAAGATTGTAAGAATCTAAAATTTAGCTGATCGTTTTTGATGAGATTTATAACATCATAATACATCTGAAAACAGATGGAACTGGCAAAAGAGTTTGATGCGAAAAAAATTGAACAGCAGATGAGAGAATATTCAGAAAAATTGGATTTGCACAGTCAGATTCAGGCAGAAAAAAAGGAAAAAATGATGTTCATTGAGGGCCCACCCACCATGAATGGGATTCCTCATGCAGGTCATTTGAGAGGACGAGTAATCAAAGACCTTTGGTACAGATACAAAACTTTGCAAGGAAATAATGTCACATTTAACGCAGGTTGGGATACACAAGGTCTGCCAGTTGAGCTTCAAGCAGAAAAAGAGCTTGGAGTTACTGGTGGAAAAAACGAAATTTTGGAAAAGGTTGGAATTGAAAAACTAGTTTCAGAATGCAAACGTCTTGTTCAGAAATTTAATTCAAAATGGGTTGAAGCTGACAAACTTCTTGGCATGTCATTTAATCAAGAAAATGCATACTGGACATACAAAGATGAGTTTATTGAAAGAGAATGGACATTTCTAAAAAAAGCAAATGAGCATGGAATACTAGAAGAAGATTATACTGTAATTG
>JBHIUX010000165.1:0-1902 GCA_042138065.1 Nitrosopumilaceae archaeon | reverse complement strand
ATTCAATTGAATTGAAAGATTCATGGTCTCATTCAAAAAATATTGAGGACATGTATTTTGTTACTGCAACATTTTCTAGTGAAAGTAAACCATACTTTACTGATTGCGCGAACCATTACTTGTTAGCAAAATTCAAAGATAATAACAAAGCAGTGAAAGAACTTTCAAAATATCAATTTGAAAAATCGTCTTTTGTTTTTAGTATGGATGACGATCTTTTTGAAAGAGAAGTAGATGGGTCAATGAATTTTGTTTCGGTTTATTATTTAGAATATGGTGATTCTACTGAAGATTATTCTGAAGTTGCAGGTGTAGTTGCAAAAAGGGACAAAGTTGGACGTGCAGGACTGGGACACATGAATATTTATTCCAACGAAAAACCAAAGTTTACTTTTCCATACAGTGGAAATATTGTAGTTTTAGAAGTTTCAAGTGAGAAAAGTCATCAAAGTGTTAATCAATATTGTGAAAAAACTCGACGTGATGTAAGCAGAAAAGGGATCACAATGACTAATCTAGTAGGTCTTTCAGTTCTTGAGAAATTAAAGTAAAAAAGTTAAATATTCCACTCAAGCCTGTTTCCTTCATGAGTAAGCCTGCCGATTTAGGTTCTTTGAAAATCGGCTCATACATTTTACTTCCAGTTGGAGATCAAGCAACCGGTGAACCATGTAGAATTGTAGAATATGATACAAGTAAACCTGGAAAACATGGAGCTGCTAAAGCAAGAATTGTTGGAGTTGGTGTTTTTGATGCTCAAAAGCGTCCACACGTTGGACCTGTTAGCATGCAAGTTCATGTTCCTTTAATAGATAAAAGAACTGGCCAAATAATCTCTATGACAGGCGATGTTGTACAAATCATGGATTCAGAAACATTTGAAACCATAGATGTCACAATGATTGATGATGAGGTAAAAGGAAAGTTGGACAATGGTCAGAATGTTGAATATTGGAAAGTTATGGATAGAACTAAAATAATGCGAATAAAAGCTTAATCTGGATGCTGATGATGATTCGGAAAAGCCGTCTGATATTTGATGACGATTATGAGTTTTGAAGCATCCATTGCATAATATCATTAAAAAGTATCTACAAAAACAATTTTTCAATAAATAAAATGAATCTGGCATCATTATTTTCTGGTGGAAAAGATAGTACTTTTTCTATCTATAAAGCAAAACAAGAAGGACATCAAATTCAATGTTTGATAACCATTCTTCCACTATCTGACGAAAGCAAGTTATTACATTTCCCTAACATAGAGATTACAAAATTACAATCTAAATCAATGAACATTCCACAATTGTTTGTAAAGTCTGAATCCAATGAAACTAAAACCGAAGAATACATACTAGAACAAGTTCTAAAACAAGCAAAACTTGAATATGATATTGAAGGTTTGGTGCATGGTGGAATTCTTAGCAAATTTCAAAAAAATATTTTTGAAAAGGCATGTTCAAAGTTAAATCTAAAATTAATCGCACCATTGTGGCATAAAGATCAACATGAATACATGAAGGATTTGATAAATTCTAATTTCCATTTTATCATTACAAGTGTTTCAGCTGATGGATTAGACGAAACATGGTTAGGAAAAGAAATAACTATGAAGGATCTTTCGCAGTTAGAAAAATTAGGAGAAAAATATGGGTTTAATATGAATTTTGAAGGTGGAGAAGCTGAAACTTTGGTGGTTGACTGTCCATTATTTTCTCAACCACTAAAAATTTTAAACTCTAGAAAAACTTGGGATGGAATAAGAGGAAGGTTTGAAATACTCGACGCAGAATTAAATTATCATGCTAGACAATCTTAAGACAAACCTAAGGGCAGCAATAAAAAAACTAGTTAGCTCTTCAGGAATAGATGAAGAACTAATCAAAGAATTATCCAAAGATGT
>JBHIUX010000164.1:0-1913 GCA_042138065.1 Nitrosopumilaceae archaeon | reverse complement strand
ATTTCAGATGCTAATTTTCTAATGATGTGTTTTCTCATCAAATCATCTTTTCCTGTAATTTTTTCTGAGATAGGAATAGATTTTGCATATTCAATGAAATTTTTTGATAGTAATGGCTGAATTATTTGTACTCCAAACTCTGAAGTGACAGTGTTTACTGCTTGCATCATTTTTTGTTCATTTTCAAGTTTTGAGTTCATTAATTCTTTTACTTTGTCTTCTCCCTCCTCAATTGTTTCGCGGTAAGCGTTATAACCGCAGAAAAGTTCATCAATTCCATTTGCAGTTACAACTGTTTTAATTCCAAGACTGTTTGCTAATTTTGAAACATAATAAAACGCAATACAATTTTCATTCCATGAAAGATTATCGGTGTTAATTTTTTTGTTAATTTTTGCTGCAATTTCATTAAATGAGTTTTGTTTAATTTCAGAAATTTCATGAGAAAAATTTAGAATCCGATTAACCTCTTTTGCAAATGAAATATCATGAGAGTCAGGAAATCCAATTGTAAGCAAAGTAATTTCAAATCCCAGATCCTTGCAAATTTTTGATATTAGTGTACTATCTACACCGCCAGAAAATGCTATTCCGATTTTCTTTTCAGAAACTGTATCTTTAATGGCATTTTGAATTTCTTCTAAGAGAGGTTCGTTTTGCATGAAAGACTGGTACAGGTTTATCTATTAATTTGATTATGAGAATTGTAATTCATGGGATTAGAGAAATTATCGCCTGATGTGATTGAAAATGAACTCAAAAGTTTGGATGGATGGTCAGTAGTCAATGGAAAATTGCACAAAGACTTCCAATTTGATGACTTTAACCAAGCTTTTGGCTTTATGGCCAGAGCCTCAATGCATATTGAAAAAATGAATCATCATCCAGAGTGGTTTAACGTATACAACAAACTTTCAGTTGATTTGATGACTCATGATGCAGGCGGCATCACGCAAAACGATATCAATCTTGCAAAAATCCTAAACTCTTTGGTTTAGAATTTATATAAAGAGTAGAATTCATTTTTTTCAAATGGCATCAAGTCCTGCAGTATTAGATTCTGATTTTAGATATATAGACAAAAAAGGTAACCTAATGAAAACTCGTACAGAATTGTCAATTGCACAAATGCTTTCCTTTTTAGAACAAGATTATGAATATAATTATGAATTAAAAATTAATGGAAAATCTGTTACCGTTGATTTTAAAACAAATAATGGATTGATTGAAGTAATTGATAGTGAAGATGACATAAAAAAATACAAAGACATCAAAGAACTTTCTCCAGATACAAAGATAATGGCAATTGGTCATCCTAAATATTCTGCACAGATTAGCGAGCTTGAAGAAATTGTATTCTATGATAAACAAAGTCCCCAAACGGGTTCTATCTTTATTGAAGATCCTGCATTTGCATTTGATTATGCACACATTCTCCCCCTAGTTGAAAAATGCTCCATTCTACATGGACACACATCATCTGTTATGGTAGAGCTGGTTGGACAGATGAAAAATAACATGTTAATTGACTTTGGCGAAGCAAAACGGATTATCAAAAATGTTCTTGGTGCATTTGATCACAAGTTCTTCATAAATAGAAAATATCTCAAAAAAGAAGATGATTCTCATTATCAAATAACATTTGAAGGACCAAAAGGAATGTTTGATCTACAGGTTCCAAAAAATACTACGTATCTGTTAGAAGGAGAAGCTACTGTAGAAAATCTGTCAACTGAATTAATCAAACTACTAGCACCAAAATTACCACCAAATGTAGAAGCTGTAGGAGTTTACATTTACGAAGGCAACAACAAAGGTGCTCACATTATATCAAAGCTTGACAAACAATAGGAAATGGAGCCAAAAATTCAAGAGAAAGCTTGGAATCCTGAATTAGAATTAAAGATACTAAA
>JBHIUX010000163.1:0-1935 GCA_042138065.1 Nitrosopumilaceae archaeon | reverse complement strand
GTTGGTTCTGTTGAGAAAGATTTTGAATTTATGATAAAACAATTTGAAAATTGCAAAGTAGCAGCTTTTGAATTGAATCTATCCTGCCCACATGTTGCAAAGGTAGGGCTAGAGGTGGGAGATGACACTGAACTTGTGGCTAAAATTGTAAAAACGGTGAAAGATACAACAAAAGTTCCGGTTTTTGCAAAAGTTGGTTTAGGTACAACAGATTACTTGGAAACTGTAAGTGCAGCAGTTGAAGCAGGTGCTGATGGAATTACTGCAATTAACACGCTTCGAGCAATGGCAATTGATGTTGAAACAGAACGTCCAATTCTTAGCAACAAAATTGGTGGATTATCCGGAACTCCAATAAAGCCCGTTGCAGTTAGATGCGTTTACGAAATTTCATCTAAATTTAATATTCCAATAATTGGTTGTGGTGGAGTATCAACATGGGAAGATGCAGTTGAATTTATTCTTGCAGGAGCCTCTGCTGTTCAAATAGGTAGTGCAGTTGGAGATAATTGGATTCAAGTTTTTGATGAAATAAACAAAGGAATCAGTCAATACATGGAGAAAAAAGGATTTTCAAAAATTGAGGAGATGATTGGTCGTGCAAAGAAATCCTAACCATCCAACAATTTGTAAAATAGAAAAAGTGATTGATGAAACCCCAACAGTTAGAACTTTGGTATTTTCTGATGATGTCATGCCAAATGTCCTACCAGGTCAATTTGCTATGGTTTGGGTTCCTGGCATAAACGAATTGCCAATGAGTGTCATGATTTCAGAAGAACAAGGAAAGGCAGCATTTACAATTAGAAAACTTGGAGAAGCATCAACTGGTCTTTATAATGTAGGTGTTGGCCAAAACATTGGAATTCGTGGACCTTATGGAAATTCATTTGATATCAAAGCAGGAAAGTTATTGCTAGTAGGTGGGGGAACTGGACTTGTTCCTTTAATGCGATTGATTACTTTTGTAAAACCTACAGATGATGTTATTGTTCTTATTGGAGCAAAGACAAAACAGGAAGTTTTCTTTGAAGACTATGCAAATCGATTGTTAGAAAAAAATTCGCATAAAGTTATTGTTGCAACTGAAGATGGTTCTTATGGAGAACAAGGACTTGTAACTGAACTGGTTGAAAAAATTACCAGTGAAACAAAATTTGATGCAGTGTATACTTGTGGTCCAGAACTAATGATGTACAAAACTGTTCAAATATCAAGCAGTAAAGGGATTTTTGTTCAGGCAAGTCTTGAAAGAATGATGAAGTGTGGAGTCGGTATTTGTGGAAGTTGCTGTGTTGGTGAAGATTTAGTTTGCCGTGATGGAACAATATTTGATGGAGATCACCTGTTATCTAACAAAGAATTTGGGCACACATTTAGAACCAAGGCTGGAATTTTAGAAAATTATTAGGTTCAAACCAGCAAGTTTAAAATAAATCACCTTTCAATGCCGTTCAAGGGAAATGGGCCATCCAAAGATAGTACTTACAGCGGACAGGACACTTATGTCCCCATATAGACATCTTTCATTAGCTACATTTTTTGGATGTGCGCCGGCTTTAGATCCAAACAGAAAACACAACAGCATTTGGTACAAACTTTTAAAAAATCAGGTTACCCCAAAAATTCTCTTTGATTTTATCTGTAATTATACTGAACATGAAAATGGTGTTGCAAAATTTGCTCCATATGGCTTGAGAAAAGTTGAAGCTGGCTTACTACGCGATGGCTATAGACGTGAAGATGTCGTTGTAGCGCATCCTGATCATATTGAAAAATTCATTGGTCCTGAAACCCAAGTCATTGGAACTCATGAGATGGATCCTCTTGGCATGGGTCCAGTTACTATGACATTCACATATGGTAGAAAACAAATCTCCTATGATGAATTTTACTGCAAAGAACTACACATGAGAATTAATGCTGCAAAGAAAA
>JBHIUX010000162.1:0-1957 GCA_042138065.1 Nitrosopumilaceae archaeon | reverse complement strand
AGAAAGGAATATATGATAGTAAGAAGTAACAGAAAAAACTCAACAGAGAAAACAGAAGAACGTAAGAATAGATTTACAGGCGAGTCTATTATGTTAACTAAAGAAGAGTCTATCATTCATGATAGGATATTCATCAATGAGTTAGCAGCTACACTAGAGGACAAAGCAGCAGGTGTTGACGGTACGTCAAAGCTTTGGGACAAAGTGCGTAAAGATATTAATTACTTCAGACAGCATAATGCTGAGGCTTACATGGTTCTGTTAGACTAGATGTCATGAGCCAGGGGTCAAGCCCCTGGCTTCTAGTTGGATAGAGGTACCAGACCGAAACCAAAATTTGAACTTTCCAAATAAATAGATATAGTGTCAAGTAAAAAGGGGTCCCGAGGGTGCGACATTTTGGCGAGTTTTGTACACTCAAAGGCGTAAAATACTTTGCGGGATTTTAAAACATATATGAAAAAATTTTTTAGAAAATTTTTTGGAAAGCCTTTATGGATATAGATAAGTTAAAGAAGTTTGAGAAATTACCACCTGATGTAAAACGAGAACTAGCCTTAGTAATGGCTAAGTGGAAAGATAAGAAAAAAGAATCTGAAATTAGAAATGACTTTATGGCTTTTGTTAAACATGTCTGGCCAGATTTTATTGAAGGTTCCCATCACAAAAAAGTTGCACAAAAATTTAATGAGATTGCATTAGGTAAAACAAAACGTGTTATTATCAACATGGCACCTAGACATACTAAGTCTGAGTTTGCATCTTACTTACTACCTGCATGGATGGTTGGCAGAAATCCTAAATTAAAAATTATTCAATCTACTAACACCACAGAACTCTCTGTACGATTTGGTCGTAAAGCAAAACAACTTATGGATTCACCTGAGTACAAAGAAGTATTTCAAACAAGACTAAAAGAAGATTCTCAAGCTGCTGGTAAATGGGAAACCCAACAAGGTGGTGAATACTATGCTGCTGGTGTTGGCTCTGCAATTACTGGACGGGGTGCCGATCTATTAATTATTGACGACCCGCACACTGAACAAGATGCAATGAATGCACAAGCATTAGATAGAACTTATGAATGGTATACATCGGGTCCACGTCAACGTCTTCAGCCTGGTGGAACAATTGTAATCGTTATGACAAGATGGAATGAAAAAGATTTAGCAGGAAGATTAATCAAAGCACAAAAAGAACCTAAAGCGGATCAATGGGAAGTTATAGAATTTCCTGCAATCCTTCCATCAGGTAAACCCCTGTGGCCTGAATACTGGAACCTGAAGGATTTAGAAAGTGTTCGTGCATCTATCCCCCTTTCAAAATGGAATGCCCAATACATGCAGAACCCAACCGGTGAAGAAGGAGCATTAATCAAAAGAGAATGGTGGCAAGACTGGGAACATGATTTACCACCTCTGCAACATGTTATACAATCTTACGATACCGCGTTTATGAAAAAACAAACTGCAGATTATTCTGCTATTACTACTTGGGGTGTGTTTACCCCTAATGAAGATTCCGGTCAGCATTTAATATTACTCGATGCTATTAAAGGTCGTTACGAGTTTCCTGAGTTAAGACGTATTGCAATGGAGCAATACGGCTACTGGAATCCGGAAACAGTGATTATAGAATCTAAAGCTTCTGGTTTACCTTTAACATATGAGTTGCGAAAAATGGGGATACCTGTTATAAATTTCTCACCCTCTAAAGGTAACGATAAACATACGAGGGTAAACAGCGTTTCTCCACTGTTTGAGTCAGGGAGAATATGGGCGCCCAAAGAAATGGAGTTTGCACAGGAAGTGATTGAAGAATGTGCAGCTTTCCCATACGGAGACCACGACGATTTAGTGGACTCTATGACTCAGGCTGTGATGAGATTCAGACAAGGTGGTTTGATTGAACATCCTGAAGACTATAAGGATGAACCAACACCACAAAAACAAAGGAC
>JBHIUX010000161.1:0-1971 GCA_042138065.1 Nitrosopumilaceae archaeon | reverse complement strand
AACCATAGCATTACTTTTTCTTTCTATCGTGAAGTCTTTTTAAATGGTGTAGAGTTCTTTTCAAAACTTCAATTCCTCTCAGATATTCATCTACAGATACACTCTCATTGATAGTATGAGATGCATGAGGGTCTCCAGGTCCATACGTTACAACAGGTATGTTCAAACGATTTCCAATCACGTTCATGTCTCCGGTTCCAGTTTTTCGAATCAAGGTAGGCCTTGCATGTTCCACATCCATTACGCCAAGAGTAAATGCTCTAACCAGAGGTGAATTATGAGGAGCTTCAAATGGTTCTGTTTCATCAATAATAGAATAGAACGCTTCCACTTCACGCTTTTTTGAAACTTCGTTTACTAATCTTGCAATTTTTTCTTCAACCATATTACAATTCATGTCGACTGGAATTCTAATATCCATTGTTGATGTACATTCTTTTGGAGTAATGTTATGACTTGCTCCGCCGTCAATCTCTGTAAGTGTTGCAGTTAACATCATTCCTCTTTTTTTGTCTTCTTGACCTGACTCTAATTCTTTTTTTAACTCTGAAATGAAGATCATAGATTCCTCTATTGCATTTTTTGATAACCAAGGTGCACTTGCATGTGCACTATCTCCGACATTGATTCGTAAGTTAATCGCAAGACGTCCTTTGTATGCAATTGTAACTTGCTTCAAACCACTTGGTTCACCAAAAACTGCATAATCTAAATCAAGTTTGTCTTTCACTAGGTTTTTTATTCCAGTTGCGTTGCCTTCTTCATCAACTGCACCAACAAACATTACAGTTCCATTATTACTTTGCATTGATGCTGCGGCAAATAGCATAGCCATTAATGGTGCCTTTGCATCAGACGCACCTCGTCCAAACAACGTATCTCCTTCTTTTCTAACTTTGATTTTTCCAGGAACTGTATCCATATGTCCACATAAGAGAATTTTAGGAGAACCAGAACCCTTTGTGGCAATTAAGTTTCCAACCTCATCAATACGAATGTTCTCAAATCCAAGATCATCACACTTGTCAGCCAAAAATTCTGCTATTGGTTTTTCACTAAGAGATGGTGTGTAAAGCCTTAGAGCTTTTTCCAGCATCTTCACTGCAAATCTAGGTGTGATAGTAAAACTAGTGTCCAATTTTTACTTGTTAGAATTTAGAACGTAGTCCAGCATCAGCGATGGAATGTCCACTTCACAGACTCTAACTGTGTTTTTGTATTCCGTTGTATTGTTTACTTCGTGTACCACTAAACCTCTTTCATCACTTTCCATCAAATCTACACCAACTATTTGTCCTTCAACTGCATTTTTTGCCTTTATACACATTTCTTCCATCTCATTTGACACCTCACATTTTTCTGCTCTTCCCCCCAATGCCATGTTTGTCTTCCAATTTCCATTACCTGAATGCCTGTAAATGGCAGCAACTACTTTGTCTCCAACCATGATTGCTCTGATATCTCGAGGAGGTCTTTTTACGAATTCCTCAAGATAATGAATTTGGTAAATTGGATACATTTTTTCTCTACTCTCAATAATTCCTTCAGCAGAATCTTTATCATTTATTTTTGAAATCATTCTGCCCCAACTTCCTACAGTTGGCTTTATGACCTTAGGGTATCCATTTTTTTCTAAACTTTCAAGTGCAGCTTCCTTTGAGAATGCAACAGAGGCAAAAGGAGTTGGCACTCCGTGTTTTTTTAGCAACATATGTGTATACAATTTATTTCCAGCAAAAACTCCAGTCTTTAGACAGTTGATAACATTAACTCCCATTCCTTCAAGTGCAGCAGTTGAGTGAACATTTCTGTAATAGCTTACACAACGTTGCAATACGTTACCGTATCCGTCTTTTTCTTTATCAAGATCTAAAAACAGCTTTTTACAATCAAGCATCTGAATGTTGATGTTCTTTTTTTTACCAGCTTCTAGGAGAGCTTTTTCTTCCCAACGGATGGTATCGTAAAGAA
>JBHIUX010000160.1:0-2019 GCA_042138065.1 Nitrosopumilaceae archaeon | reverse complement strand
GATCAGGGAATTTGTATAATCCATTCTTATCTCGAATTAATCGTACAAACTTTTCATGTCCATATGCTTCACGATAAAGTTTCCACAATTCCTTTTCATCAGTATGATCCTTCATGAATGTGTGATTAGTGCACAGGATTCCACGGACAACATCAACTGCATGAGGGCTCATTGATACATGAATCTTTTTTCCTGCAATTTCACTAAGTTCCTGTTCAATCTCACCAGTATGTCTATGCTTTGCTGGTTTGTATGGTCTGATAACACCTGCTCGCATTGCATGTGCAGTTCCAGAACCAGAACCTGCACCAGATGATCCAATCTTTGAATCAACAACAATGTGTTCAGTTTCAATGATATTGTTGCGAATTAATGGAGCAAGAGCCAACATAGATGTCACTGCCATGCATCCAGGACATGAAACTAGTTGCGCGTTTTTGATTTGCTCCCTATGTAATTCCGGAACTCCAAATACTGATTTTGAAAGATAATCAGGATGTGGATGTTCCCATCCATACCACTTGCCATAATCTTCAGGATTGTGTAATCTATAATCTGCGCTCAAATCAATTATTTTGAGACCTCTATCGTACAACGCCTTTACTATTTCCGTTGCTGTTCCATGTGGAACAGCTGTGAAAACAAGATCACACTTGTCTGTCATTTTGTCATAGTCTAATTCAGAAAATGTAAGATCTGTAAATCCCTTGAGACTTGGTTGAACTCGGTGTAGATATTCTCCAACATGTTGTCTTGATGTTACCATCGTGATCTCAACTTCTGGATGGTTTACCAAAAGTCGTAGTGTTTCTCCACCTACGTAACCTGAAGCTCCTACAACACCTATTTTCATGATAAGACTGCGAGAACGGTGTAATTTATTTCCTAACGGATCTTATTGCAAACTCTACCATTTCTTTTGGAATGTTGTTTTTGGCAACTTTAATGAGTCCTTTGAATTCAACAGTATTGTTTACCTCATGAACTAAGAGGCCACGCTTTTCATCTTCCATAAGATCCACGCCTAAAATACCGCCTCCCATAGCCTTTGATGTCTTTGCTATAAGATCATCCATTTCATTGGTAATTTCACACAGCTCAGGCTCTGCACCTAATGCAATATTGGTTTTAAATCCGCCATCAGACTTTCTATACATTGCGGCAATTGCTTTTCCATCAACAGAAATAACTCTGATATCTCTTGGAGGCCTGTTAATCAATTCTTGTAGATAGTATATTCGATCATGAGGCCCATCAGTTAACTCACGTATCTCTATGATTGCATCAAGTGTATCTTTGTCTTTAACAGGCATTACTCCACGGCCCCAACTACCAATTACCGGTTTTATTACGAGGGGAAATCCAACTTTGTCGATGTTTTCTGTTGCGCCATCTTTTGAAAAAGAAAAGTATGTTTTTGGTGTTGGTATGTTATGTTTTTTCAATAACAACGACATGAACATCTTATTTCCACAGTTGTTTGCTACAGAAAATTCGTTAATTACAGGAACGTCTAGAAACTCAAGACATGATGTAAAATGCAATCCTCTAAAGTAACTAACACATCTTTCTAGAACAACGTCTCCGAAATCAAAATCAGTTTTTTTACTATCTGTATTAATCTGAGTAATCTTTGCATCTAGCACCGATGTATCGTAACCCAATTCTGCTGCTTCTTTTTGCAGCATTTTTTCTTCTAACCTAAGACGGTCAAACACGATACCAATTTTTGACATTACTCTCCCCAGTCTTCACCAACGCTTTCTGCTTGTTTTAGCTCAACATTTGATCCTTCTTTTTTTGAGATTTCAAAGTCAGCGCCACAATCAGGACAGGAGACAATCTCTCCTACCGCGGCATCGTCTGGGATGTTTAGATTTGCATCACATTCGGGACAGTTCATGTTTCAGTTCACCTTTTTCTTTGTAATTTATTAGCTTCTGTTGATTGCATTCCCCACAATTCAACAAAACCTTTTGCCAATTTTTGGTCAAATGTTGATCCCTTTCCATAAGTTGC
>JBHIUX010000159.1:0-2034 GCA_042138065.1 Nitrosopumilaceae archaeon | reverse complement strand
CCCCATCTTCAACGATTACAGAAATAACAAATGTTGGAGGATTGACGCATTGTTTCTGAGATTCCATAACTGAGCATCTATCAGGTATCAATGAGATATCATGAGATTACGATTTTATTAATCAATAATCAGCTTTGAAAATTACAACTGATTTTATTTAATCTAATTACTAAGTAGATCCATGGGAGAAATGCCAATTTCAGAATATTCACTAAAAGAGCTTTTTGGCGATTCCTTGACCTCATCTCTTTGCGTCAATATCGAAAAAGGAACAGAAACTTGGGTTGCTACAGGAATGCTTGTTCAACAATTAGAGGCCTTTACAGATGCAGTTGTTGTCAGAGAAAATGACAGACCAATTGGAATAGTTGGAGGAAAAGATGTCATAATAAAATTAATTGAAGATCCTTCTGCAAATTTGTTTTACAACACCAAAGTAGAAGATATCATGGAAGATAGATTTCCTACTGTCTCTGAAGATTCAAAGCTAAAAGAATTGATGAATTTTTGGAGAGAGACAAGAAGAGCATTTGCTGCTATTCCAAACGAGTTTTCTGATTATTCTGCAATTTCTGCGAAAAAATTACTTGAGGTTGGAAAAAGAGTAAAATCAGATGTTAGAATTTCAGATCTTCCTGAAAAAAGACTGATTACATTTCCAAGCGATTCCACTATTGGAGACATTCTAAACTTAATGTTAGAGCATAATACAAGAAGACTAGTTCTTGAAAAATCTACAAAGTTTGTGAATGACAGAATCGTATTACAAAAAATCACAGAGGATCTAAAATGCCTCAAGGGAGTTGAGAATTTTTTGCAAATGCCGATTGAAGAGTTTAATCTAGAAGAAGTAGCTACAGTCTCAGATGATTTATCTATTTCAGAAGTATCTAAAAAAATGTACGAGATGGAACATCCATGTGTAATGTTTGGTGAAAAGATAATCACACCATGGGATATCTGCTTGATTTTATTATCAGAAAAGATTACAGATTATGAATAATTCTACATTGCATCTATAATTTTCTCAAAATTCCAAAACGATTCTGCTGATTTTTTCTTGTAATCTAAGAATCCCTTTTCTTGTAATTTTTTTACAACAAAGGCAGAATATGCAGGAGCGCCAGTTGCCCCAGGAGAGTTGTAATTTACAATATGAAAAGAACTCTTGCCTTCCAATTCTAGAATATCTGAAAGAAATTTTCCTTCTGGAGTAACTAGGGGGGTTCTAATTCCTGCAGTACCATGTTCTGTAAAGTATTCGGGCTCTACTTTAGGAATAAACTGCTTTACTCTGTGCACCATAGCTGATTTTGAAACAGAGCTAAGAAATTCTTTAGAAATGAGTGAAAGAAAATCACGATTTGTTAAAAGACGTCTTACATTACCGCTAAAAATTTCTCTAACCTTTGATACTGCAGTTACTAATTCGCCAGCATATCCCTCATAGGTTTCTGGAGTAGCTACAGGAACTGCATTTGGTCCAATCTCTGTTTTTCCATAAGAGCGTTTAATCCAGTGAGGATCTAAAAATGGAAACTCTGTAAATCTTGCAACGGTGTAAATGTTAGTCTTTACCAAATCTGCATGTTGTTTGTCAGCTACCCAATATTCTCCACGAAAATGCAAGTCATCATACTCTTTTGCAAGTCCAAATTTTTTCGCAAGATCAAGTGAGTTACCACCTGAGCAATTTATCACAAATTTTGAAGAAACTGTAGAACTATCAGAAAATGTTAATTCTACTTCAGAATTTTCTTTAACATCAGTTACTTGATGATTAAACAAGAATTTTGTTCCGTTATTCTCTGATTCTTTTCTAAGTTCTCTTGTAAAGACACCATAATCAGTTGAAACATCTCTTGTACAAAAAAGTCCAGAATATGCTTGTAAGTTTGGTTCTTGTTTTGTTAGCTCTTTTGAATCAAGTAATCTTACTTGTTCATCAGGAATCCCGTTTGCTGCACTCCATTTGACATATTTTTCTAAAGTTTTATGCTGCGCCTCCTCAATTGCCACCTCAATGGTTCCAAC
>JBHIUX010000158.1:0-2044 GCA_042138065.1 Nitrosopumilaceae archaeon | reverse complement strand
CAAAATGGGCCCTCGAGGGGAATCGAACTCCTGCCCGGGGATCCACAGTCCCCTATACTAGCCACTATACTACGAGGGCCACGAAAAACAAGTGAATTGTTTCTAGTATTAACTTTTGATTTATAGATCATGGGTTTGTTTGATAATTTACCTCTAAGTTTATTATTTACTAGAATTATTTTTCAGCATGAAAGGTGCAGGTTGGTGGATTGGCATGTCAATTGCAGCAGCAGTGGTATACTATGGAACATCAGTTCTATTACCTTTCAAGTGAGAATCACAATTTTTCTGCCTGTGTGAATCAAACAGCTTAAATTTGTAGTACTAGCAAAATTTTTGACTTGAAGCGAGAATTCATAACCAAAAGACTTCGTCCAGGAAAAAAATCCCTAGAGGAAACTGTAGAAAAAAAGATTACTACAATTGAAGGTCCAAATTTTTCATGGATAGATCTACAAAATCCTGATAGAAAAGATGTTGAGAAACTTGCAGAAAAATTTCACTTTAATGAATTAAACATTGAAGACTGTATGACAAAATTTGAGTTACCAAAGCTAGATAGATATGATGACCATGTTTTTGTCATATTGCATTTTCCTCCATTAGCTTCAAAGATATCATTACCAAAATACAGTCAACTCTCTATCTTTGTAGGAACCAATTTTCTTGTTACAATTCATCAAGGAGATTTAAAACCACTTGTTGATTTAGTAAATAGCTCTGCGGAGGGAAGTGATCCTGAAAGAAAAAAACGATTAATGGAAAAATCTACTGGAGTACTACTTCACGAGATAATTGATGTTCTAGTCGATGATTTAATGCACACAATGAGGAGAATTATTGCAAATCTTGATGACATAGAAGATGGAGTTTTTGATGAAACAAAATCTGCCGCTAGAGGAATTTCTATTCTTCGTCGAGAAATTAACATGATTCGCAGAATAGTTAATCCATTAAAGAGAATTGTTTTAGAAATAAACAAAAATGTAGAGAAATTTTCGAAAACAGAAGAAGATGAACTTACTTTGTATTTTGATGACGTGATTGATCACATTGACAAAGTGTTAGATTCTCTTGAAGAATCACGAGAAACTATGGAAATTTACAAGGATACTGATTTCATGTTAAGCACTGAAAAAACAAACAAGGTTTTAGCTGTTTTAACTATAATATTTACACTAGCAATTCCAGCAACTGTAATTGGTACATTTTATGGAATGAATGTGGATCTACCTGGGGGATTAAATGATCCAAGTATGGTTTTAGGGCCATACACTACCTTTATTGTTGTAATACTCGCATCCGCAATACCTGCTGGGTTAATGTTCATTTATTTTAGAAAATTAGGATGGATTAGTTAGATTTCATCTGAGTGAATAATTTAAGTAAAACAGAAAAACAATACGCCTATGAGCTGTTCAGGCGAAATTGTTCAAGAAGATGAACTAATTCAAATTAAACCAGGTGTATTACAGCAGCTTAAGAAGGCAAAATATGGCGTGGCTGATCATTCAACGGTTGAGCTATGTCATTGGACAAAAAAATCCTTCAAAAATGAAGGAGATTGTTACAAACACAAGTTTTATGGAATTTCCACTCACAAATGCATGGAATTTTCTCCAGCAGGAATGCACTGTGAAAATAGATGTGTTTACTGTTGGAGACCAATGGAATTTTATGATTCATTGAAAATGGAGCCAGAAAATGTTGCTGAACCTGAACAAATTTTGAAAAAGCTTATGGAAGAAAGAAGGAAATTGATCATGGGGTATTATGGTGATTCTAGAAATGATAAAAATAAGTTAGATGAATCATTGCTACCTAGTCATTACGCAATTTCACTTTCTGGTGAACCAACAATGTATCCAAAATTACCAGAGCTAATAAAATATCTAAAATCATTAAAGGAAACAAAATCAATTTTTCTGGTAACTAATGGTCAAGAACCAGATATGATTAAGCGATTAGCAGATGAAGGTGCACTTCCTACTCAATTGTATCTTTCAACAAATGCAGCAGATTATGAATCATTTATGAAAATCAA
>JBHIUX010000157.1:0-2046 GCA_042138065.1 Nitrosopumilaceae archaeon | reverse complement strand
TATCCTGAAACTGAAGATGAAGTTTTAAATGAAGAGGCATTTAGAAAATGGCAATTCATTCGATTACCAAAAGAATTAGGTGGAGACAAAAAAGACGTTAGTGCTTTTAGAGCATATAGTATGGTCTGTCTTCATTTGTGGTGTTTGTGGAAATACTGGCCTGAAGAAGGTCGTAAAAGAGGAGAGTGTCCTTGTCATGGTAGTATGTATGATCCAGTAACAGGAACTGCGTTTGCAGGACCTGCTTCGCTTCAAGCACCACCATCTAACACACTTGCAAAACTAGATTTTGAAGCAGACTCTGACGGATTTTTATGGATTAAACCACCCACGTGGGGTGTAAACACAAATGGAGTAGTAGGATTTGGACGCTTCGTTGCATAGACGGACCGGAATGGTCACTTTTTTGTATTGGGTTTGGGATGGCCTAGACAGAACTATCTTTACTGCAATTAAATTTTCATTCCCAGCTAGATTTGTAAGTCCATTTGGATTTTTGGGAATGCTCACTTTCATTACTTTTGTAATTTTAGGAATTTCAGGCGCACTTTTGATGTTTTACTATGAACCAATAATCACAAGAGCGTGGGATAGTGTTGCATTTATCAACGATGAGGTTCCATTTGGATTTCACATTAGAAACATACACTACCATGGCTCAAACGCAATGGTTCTTTTGGCAATCTTGCACATGTATTATCAATACTTTAGTGGAAGATACAAAATTAGAAATGAAATTCTTTGGGTTACAGGAGTAATTCTTGGTACAGTAACAATACTTGAAGCATTTACAGGATACGACGTAATATTTAGTGAAAGAGCAGAGCTGGCAATTAGTATTGCAGCTTCGTTAACAAACTCTATACCGGTAGCTGGGCCGACGATTCGTGATGCAATGTTTGGGTCGGGATTTCACGACTTTGTTTTAAGATTCTATGCCCAACATGTGTTCATTTTACCGCTTGTAATGCTTGGTTTAATGGCAGTGCACTTTCCAAGATTCTTGGTATTTGACGTACCAATGGTAATGGCAATTTCTGGAGCTATTCTCATCACGGGAGGTGTTTTCCCAATTGATATGGGTTTCAAGTTTGAACCGACTGTGCCGCCAGGAATTACAGTTCCTGAATGGTATCTAACAGGGCTTTACGCGTTTCTGCGGACGCAGTACGACAAATTTGTTACGGGTGTACTGTGGCCGGGTCTGTTCATACTGTCTTTATTGTTAATTCCATTCATAGATAGATACAAGAAATTCTCTTGGAAAGACCGTCCAATTATCACAGCATTTGGAATCACAGGAATTTCACAAATTATGGTGACCACTTATTGGGGATTCTACATCCCAGCTGATACTACTATTCCTCTAGTGGAGAGACTGGTAATTGATCCAATCTTTCTTTATTCTGTAATGGTGTTGCTGGTACCGCTGAGCTTTGGATTCAGCTACATGATGATTCACTTAGCAAAAGAGGCAGAAAGAAAAGCCAAACTTGCTAAGGATCAAGGTCCAAAGAAAGTTGCTACAATTAATCTGTCTGAAAAATGGATAAACTGGGTAATCATTGCATTAATTGCATTCTTGGTGTTCCTTAACATCTCAGCTTACAATGCAGCATTAACTGGAATGAAGAACATTTCATTGTTCTTTGTAGGATTAGTACTAATTGTATTTGCCGCATTCTTCCATGTGTATAGATATGGATTAAATGAAGCAAAGAATGTTCCACCCCCTCCACCTAAACCGATACCGGAAGAAAAACCAAGTGCACTTGAAGCTTCTAAAGGAGCTGAAACTCCACAACTACCGGAAAGTGAAGCAGCTGGCGAAAGTAAGCCCGCAAAAGAAATTCCACAAGAGGTTCCAGCACCAAAAGTTGATGTAGATTTAGGATTTAATCAAGACAAGAATCCAAATATTGGAACAACTGATCTTACCAAACCATAAATTTTCTTTCAACCTAAACAAGCTTTATAAGACTTTTAGCAATCACACGAAATGTTGAGCACATCAACAACAAGTCATGCTTATGGAATTGGAATTAT
>JBHIUX010000156.1:0-2058 GCA_042138065.1 Nitrosopumilaceae archaeon | reverse complement strand
TGGAATCTTTTTGGGTCACTCTACAATGTTTATGTGGCCAGCAGGTGACAGAGAATTTTTTATTGATCTTTTAGAAAAGATGACAGGTGCGAGAGTAACTCACTCTTACTTTATTCCGGGTGGTGTAAGAAATGATCTTCCAGCAAACTTTGAAGATGTTTGTTTAAGACAAGTAAATTATTTTGAAAAACGAATCAAAGAATATGCAGACATTTTCTACAATAATCCAATTCTAATTCACAGAACAGAAAATGCAGGAGTATTATCAAGAGAAGATGCAATTAGATTAGGTACTACAGGTTCCGTTCTTCGTGCAAGTGGTGTTGACTTTGACATTAGAACAAAAGAGCCCTATGATGCCTACGAGGAACTAAATGTAAACACACCTGTTCTCAAAGACGGTGATTCATTTGCCCGTTCTAAAATTCCATGGTTGGACATGATGGAAAGCTGCAACATTATTCGCGAAGCACTAGAAAAGATACCAAAGTCTGGTTCAGTAAGAAAAAAACTCAAACCAAATCCAAAAGGAGGAGATGTTTCAGTATACAAACGAGTTGAATCAGGTAGAGGTTCTCTTGGGTGCTACATTGTTTCAAAAAACAAACCAGAACCATACAGACTAAAACTCAGCGTTCCTTCATTTAGAAATCTAATTTCATTGCCATATCTTCTCAAAGGAGAAAAACTTGGAAACATGCCAGCAGTTTACTGGAGTCTAAACTATTGGCCAGTGGAGGCAGACAGATAGATGTCAATTCTTGCACCAAAATTCAGACTAAGTGAATTTCTAAGATCTATTCTTGATAACATCTTTTGGATTGTTGTCATTTTAACACTTGTTGGAATTCCACTTCTTCAAATTTCACTCTTTTTTGTTGAGCTTCCAGTTTATGATGGGGAACTAATCAATCCATTTCTAACATTAACTTGGATTTCACATCCTGAACTGGCACTTCCATTACTCAAAGCATTTCTATTAACTGACATGTTTAGAATTATTGCATTTCCAGGATTTGGATTTGCGGCATTAATTGCAGCTGCAGTAATTTTTGTTGAAAGAAAGATGCTTGCAAAACTTCAGCTTCGAGTTGGCCCATTTTATTGTGGAAAAATTGAAGGAATATTACAATTAATGGGTGATGGCTTAAAATTAATTTCAAAAGAAATTATTATTCCCGCTAAAGCTGACAAACCAATCTTTATTGCAGCACCGCTTTTGTTTGTAGGAGCTGCTGCTGCATTTGTTGCATTAATCCCTGTTGCACCTGGGTGGGTTGTAGCTAATATTGACTTGGGGTTGATTGCAGTTTTTGCAGTAATAGGATTTTTCCCAATCATTACCGTCTTATCATCATGGTCTGCAAATAGTAAATTCCCCTTCATAGGAGGAATACGAGCACTCCATCAGATGGTTGCCTTTGAAATTCCATTAATTTTATCTCTTCTTGGAATAGTAATTCTAACTGGAACACTTAATCTATCTGAAATTGTTGAAAGTCAAGCGAACTTTCCATGGATTATTTTCATGCCAATTGGCGCAATTGTATTTTTTATAGGTATGTTGGCTGAGCTTGAAAGAATTCCATTTGACTTACCAGAAGCAGAAAGTGAAATTGTAGCTGGTTGGTTAACAGAATTTTCTGGAATGATGTATGGACTAGTTCAACTTGGTTCTTACTTGAAACTTTATGCATTTGCAGCTTTGTTTGTTGTTTTATTCCTTGGTGGTTGGCAAGGACCAGTGTTTTGGCCTCCTCTTGAAGAAACTCTAATCAATGAAGGAGAAACCATTGGACCAATCACAATTCAGACTCCGGGTCTTCCAATATTTTCAATGGAATTCTTTAGTGGAGTGATTTGGTTTGTTCTAAAAACCGTAGCAGTAATTTTCTTCATATTGCTGCCGCGAGGAGTTTTTCCACGAATCAGAATAGATCTTTTACTAAACCTTGGCTGGCTCAAATTAATTGGTCTTGCCTTCGTTAACATCTTTATTGCTCTGGGTTTGCTTTACTCCGGAGTATTTGGTCCTGGAGGTTTGATGTAATTGGGTAC
>JBHIUX010000155.1:0-2067 GCA_042138065.1 Nitrosopumilaceae archaeon | reverse complement strand
GAATATGCATCATAGTTTTGATTAGAAATTTCTTGATGATCAACTCTAGTTCGTCCTTCACCAATACCATCTTTCATAATTCTACTAAGACTCATCAAAATGTTAACTGGTGGATAAATTCCCTTTCGGAATAAGTCTCTTCCAAGTACAACTTGTCCTTCGGTAATGTATCCAGTAAGATCTGGAATTGGATGTGTAATGTCATCTGAAGGCATTGTAAGAATTGGCATTTGTGTAACACTGCCTTTCTTTCCGTTTAGTCTTCCAGCTCTTTCATAAATTGTGGACAAGTCAGTGTAAAGATATCCAGGGTAACCCTTTCTTCCAGGGACTTCTTCTCTTGCAGCACTGATTTCACGTAGTGCCTCTGCATAATTTGTCATGTCTGTAAGAATTACAAGAACATGCATTCCAAGGTCATATGCAAGATATTCGGCAACTGTTAATGCCACACGAGGAGTGATAATTCTCTCAATTGCAGGATCGTCTGCTAGATTCAGGAACAAAACACTTCGTTTTAGAGCGCCAGATTCCTCAAGGCTTCTTCTAAAGTATTCAGATTCACTATACTGTACTCCGATTGCAGCAAAAACTACTGCAAACTCATCGCTAGTTCCAACAACTGCTGCCTGACGTGCAACTTGAGCTGCCAAAATGTTGTGAGACATTCCAGAACCAGAAAAGATTGGAAGTTTTTGTCCTCTTACTAGAGTTAACATTCCATCAATTACAGAAACACCTGTTTGAATAAAGTCACGTGGATACTCTCTTTGTTCTGGATTCATTGGAGCTCCGTTAATGTCTAAAAATTTATCAGCAATTGGATCTGGTAGTCCATCTTTTGGTCTTCCTAAACCATCAAAGACTCTGCCAAGAACTTCTTCTGAAACTGGCATTTCCATAACTTTGCCAACAAATTTTGCTTGTGTACCAGAAACAGAAAGACCAGTTGTTCCCTCAAAGACTTGAACAATTGCTTTTCCATTTCCAACTTCAAGAACTTTACCTAATCTTTTTTCTCCATCTGTTGTTTCAACTTCAACTAGTTCGTCAAAGGCTGCGTTTTCAACATCGTCAACTATTACTAGTGGACCTTTAATTTCTGCAATTTTGCTGTATTGTACTCCGCCTTGAGATGTCATTGTGTAACCTTTACTCCTGCAACGCTTTTGAATTGATCATCCATTGTTTTAGTAAGCGAATCTAACTTGTCCATTTCATCGTCTTTAATTTCCATCCTTGCTTTAAGCAATGTTCCAATGATTGGTAATGCACGAATGTCAGGCAAGGATGCACCGTCTTTGAGTGCTTGTTGACCACTTTTGTAAAATCCTACAAGCAATTTCATTAGTTTGTATTGTTTTTCTGGACTGCAATAGGTATCAACTTCGTCAAAAGAGTTTTGCTGCAAAATTCCGATTTTTATCATTCTTGCAACTTCTAAAATTAATTTTTCTTCATCAGGTAAAGCCTCTGGTCCTAATAGTCTTACAATTTCTTTTAGTGTGTCCTCTCTTTGTAAAATTCCATATGTTTCACTTCTGAGACTGAGCCAATCCTCACTAATGTTTTCACTCCACCACTTTGCAACATCGGAAAGATATCCAGAGTAACTATTCATCCAGTTAATTGACGGATAGTGTCTTGAATAGGCAAGCTTTGCATCAAGTGCCCAGAATGTTTTGATAAATCTCATTGTGTGAGTTGTAACTGGTTCTGTAAAGTCACCACCGGATGGTGAGACCGCACCGACAATACTTACTGAACCATCACGGTCAGGGCTTCCTTGTGCTCTAACTCGTCCGGCTCTTTCATAAAATTCTGCTAATCTGGATGCAAGGTAAGATGGATAACCTTCTTCAGCTGGCATTTCTTCTAAACGTCCACTCATTTCTCTAAGAGCTTCTGCCCATCTGCTTGTTGAATCTGCTACTAGTACAACATCTTTTCCCATGTCTCTGTAATATTCTGCAATTGTTACACCAGTGTAGATGCTTGCTTCTCTTGCGGCCACTGGCATGTTACTTGTGTTTGCAACAAGAACGGTTCTTTCCATTAATGGACGGC
>JBHIUX010000154.1:0-2176 GCA_042138065.1 Nitrosopumilaceae archaeon | reverse complement strand
TCTTTTGCGTTGAGAAATAGTTCTCAAACCTCTTTACGTTTATAAGAGCATATTCAAGATTTTTGTTCTGTAGATGGCCTATTCGAAAATATTGAGAAGAATTAGAGAAGAAAAAACGAACTATAAGAAAAGAAAAACGATGCTTATGGGAAAGCGTGAGTACATCACCGTTCAAATCTCTAATGAAAATACTCAAGTCCAAATTCATAAGCCAGAGATGACTGGTGACAAAGTCATTGCATCTGCTCATTCACGATATTTACTTTCAAAAGGTTGGAAGGGTTCAAGAAAAAACATTCCAGCAGCTTATCTGACTGGGTACCTTGCCGGAAAAAAGGCAATAGGAAAGGGCGCAAAAAATGCAATCCTGTACAGCGGAACAAGAAAATACACTCAGAGAATGGCAGCTGCTCTTAAAGGAGTCGTAGATGCCGGTGTTGAAGTTCCAGCAGATTCAGAAACATTTCCACCAGAAGAGAGAATCAAAGGCGAACATCTTTCTGTAAAAAATGACGTTAACCAATTCAAATCAACAATTGACGGTGAGGTAAAGGCATGAGTCAAACAACTGAGCAAAAACCAGAACAAAAACCTGGACAAAGAAGTGATCAAAGAAGATCAAGACCTCCAAAAGAAGAAGCACCATGGATTCCACAAACAATTCTTGGAAAAAAAGTTGCAACTGGAGAAATCACCACAATGGAAGAAATTCTTGAAAGTGGTGCAAGAATTCAAGAAGCAGGAATTATTAAAAAACTATTACCAGATTTAAAATCAGAAGTTGTTGACGTTGGAATTATTCAAAAGATGACAGCTAACGGACAATCTACAAGATTCAAAGCAATCGTTGCAGCAGGAAATGAAAATGGTTGGTTGGGAATTGGTCAAGGTAAATCTAAACAAATGAGAATTGCAATTGAAAAGGCAACAAACCAAGCCTTTCTTAATGTCAGTCCAATAAAATTGGGTTGTGGAAGTTGGGAATGCAGATGCGACGAAAAACATTCAGTTCCATTCAAAGTTAGAGGACGAGGTGGAAGTGTTACAATTGAAATCATTCCAGCACCAAGAGGACTTGGATTAGTTGCTGGAGGAAAAATTAAACGTCTTTTGGAATTAGCTGGACTCAAAGATGCATGGACAACTGCAAAAGGTTCAACTGCAACAATGAATTCTACATCAAAAGCAATTCTAAGTTGCTTAAGGCAAACATTTAGTCAGGGATGAGAAAGGTTGGCAAAAGCATATCTTGTTGTTAGAATTAAAGGCCAGGCTGATGTCCCACATTGGGCAAAGACTACTCTAAACCTACTCAAATTAGAAAAAAAGTTTCGGGCTACAATAGTTCCTGCTAAAGAAAATACGCTTGGAATGCTAAACAAAGTAAAACACTATGTGTCTTGGCAAGAAGTCGATTCAACTTTGGCCAAAGAACTACTTGATAAAAAAGCCCGTGTATCTGGCTATAAAAAAATCTCAGGTGAAGACATTAAAAAAATCGGTTTTAACACAGTTGATGAACTTGCAGCATCATTAGCTGAAGGAAAAACCTCAATGTCAAAATTAAAACCAATGAAACCATGGTTCGCACTTGCTCCTCCAAGACATGGCTTTAAGAAAAGTACAAAGAGAATGTATGGAGAAAAAGGAATCCTTGGACAAAATAAAGAACTTGGTAATCTAGTTAGGAATATGATGTGATATGGCCACAAGATTAAGAAAAACAAGAAAATATCGAGGTTCTAGAAACCACGGTTGGGGACAAGTAGGTCAACATAGAGCAAGTGGTCATAAAGGCGGACTAGGTGATGCAGGTCACCTTAAGCATTATTTTAGTTCAATGTTAAAGTATGACCCAGATCATTTTGGTCATGATTCTACTCATCCACCTCACCCCAATGTTACAAAGAAATGGGCAAGTGTAAGAGATCTTGATGATCTGTTTGCAAAGTTTGGTCAACAAGACGGAGAAAAAAAGATAATAGATCTAACTAGCCAAGGATACGACAAACTTCTTGGCGGAGGCAAAGTTGCCAATGCCTACACAATTAAAGTTGAGCAATTCACTGCATCTGCTGAACAAAAAGTTAAAGAAGCGGGGGGCGAGGTGTTAAAATCAGATGGCTGAGGGTACACTTACTTCCATGGTACGGAAGATGGTGTTTAAGGCAGAACC
>JBHIUX010000153.1:0-2207 GCA_042138065.1 Nitrosopumilaceae archaeon | reverse complement strand
CATCATCTTTTCATCAGTAGCTTAGTTTAACCTCTGGAGCCCTTAGCGGTGATCTATTTCGTAGACACTGTCGCCCTACCAGGCTAGGCTACGACCCCACAAACAAAGAAAAAAAATCGTAGGATTTTAAGTTATTTTTACCAAGATTTATTTGCGAATATCAGCATTTAGATCATAAAGGCTAATCATGGTAAAACCAGTTATCATCATAGTAGGCGCAATTCCAGTAATTTTTGCAATATTAATCGGAATATCACTAATTTCACAACCTGAAATTCCTTTTTCAGCTGCAAACCCTAATGATAAAATCCAGATTGAATATACAAAACATCAACTCAAAGAAATTTCATTTGGTGTAACTGAACGATTAGAATCTCAAAAGAGTGAAATTTTATCGATTCAAAATAATGGTGATACGAGATATACAGTTACAGAAAATGGAGTTACGAAACCAGATAAATTCTCAACACTTGATAAAGAAAAAATGAAAAAACTCACAGCTTTAATCAAAGAAACTGGATTCATATCAATTCCCAGCGAATCGTTTCCAGTCAATGATGATGTAAAAGAATATCAAAAATCTTCATTAAAAGTTACGCTTAATGGCCAAGTAAAGCAAATTCATTGGCCAGAACAAAACGCAACTGAGAAATTTGTTCCTCCCATCATTACAATGGTAGAAGCTGAACTAGACCAGGTTATTTCTCAATTAATAGAATAAATAGCCATTTGATGGGTTAGAGATATGATTCCTCTTTCTGGTGATATAAAAAACGCAAAGGGTATAATCAATGAAAATATAGATTCTAATTCTGTAATTCGTGGCACTTCAACTGTAAAACGTGGTTTTGCCCACATGCTAAAAAATGGAGTTGTTATGGATGTAACAACTGTAGAACAAGCTCAAATTGCAGAAGAAGCGGGAGCCGTCTCTGTTATGGTTTTAGATAAACTCCCTTCTGATGTTAGAGCAGCTGGTGGTGTTGCAAGAACTGCAAGCATTAGAGTTATTCAAGATATAATGGATTCAGTAACAATTCCTGTTATGGCAAAATGTAGAATTGGACATGTGTATGAAGCAAGAGTTCTTGCTGAAACTGATGTTGATATGATTGATGAATCCGAAGTTCTAACACCAGCTGATGAAAGTCATCACATTTGGAAATGGGATTTTACAACTCCATTTGTTAACGGTGCACGCTCACTTGCAGAAGCATTACGTAGAGTAGAGGAAGGTGCTGCAATGATTAGAACAAAAGGAGAACCTGGTACAGGAAATGTTGCAGAAGCTGTAACTCATATCAAAAAAGTAAATGATGAACTTAGAGCAATCAAATCAATTTATGATTCTGGTGATGAACAAGACCTTGTAAAGATGGCAAGAGAGTTTCATGTTTCATATGATCTTGTAAAAGAAACTGCACGGATTGGAAGATTGCCTGTTGTTAATTTTGCAGCAGGTGGAATTGCAACACCAGCTGATGCAGCATATTTGATGTCATTGGGTTGTGATGGAATTTTTGTTGGTTCAGGAATTTTCAAAGCTGATGATGCAAAAGAAAGAGCAAGAGCAGTAGTTCTTGCAACAACATTCTGGGAAGAACCAGACAAAGTAAAAGAAGCACAAAAAATGATTGATGAAAGACAATCAATGTTAGGATTAGATGTTGACAAACTAGAATTAAGAATGCAGGAACGTGGAAGTACAGTATGAGTGAATTAAACATTGGAGTTTTAGCAGTTCAAGGTGATGTAGCAGAAAATATTCGTTCAACACAAACTGCTTTAGAAAATTTAGAAATTAATGGAAAAGTACAAGCTGTCAAAACCCCTGAACAAATTTCAGAACTTGATGGACTAATAATTCCGGGTGGGGAGAGTACAATGATTGGACAACTATCATTAATCAACGGTTCTTTGAAAAAAATTAAGGAAAAAATTGAAGCAGGAATGCCAGTGTTTGGAATTTGTGCTGGTCTGATTTTGCTGTCAAAAGAAGCAAAAGATCGAATTGTCGGTGCAACTGATCAACCATTGTTGGATCTACTTGATGTACAAGTGGAAAGAAACTCTTTTGGCAGGCAAAAAGAATCCTTTGAAGCAAATGTACAGATGGATTCGATAAATATTCCAAAATTTAACGGAGTTTTCATTCGTGCACCAACAATTATCGAAGTTGGAGACAATGTTGAAACAATTTCAAAATT
>JBHIUX010000152.1:0-2211 GCA_042138065.1 Nitrosopumilaceae archaeon | reverse complement strand
TTTTTTCTTCGTTGAAATAAAAATTTTGGTAATTTTTTAATTTGTATTTTAGCAATTGCTGCACTCACTTCAGGAAGTCTTAGGTTTAATCCAAAAATTTTTGTGTCATAACCTTTTACCATTCCATGATTTCTGATCATCAGTAATTTTTCATAAAGTTTTTTATTATTTGTAATAATAAATCCCCCCTCTCCTGATGTCATTACTTTTGCTGGATAAAGACTGCAACAACCCATTTCAGAAAACGTACCAGTATGTTTTCCTTTTAGTGTAGAACCAAGTGACTGAGCGGCATCTTCAACAACATGAAGACTGTGTTTTTTAGCTATATCAGAAATTTGGTTTATGTAAGAAACGTTTCCATAAAGATGGACTGGGATAATAGCCTTTGATTTTTTTGTGATTTTTTTCTTGAGATCTAAGGGATTCATCGTATAGTTTTCTTTTAAAATATCTACAAAAACTGGTTTTGCTCCTGTTGAAACCACTGCGTTTGCTGTTGCGACAAATGAAAATGATGGTACTAAAACTTCATCGTCTTTTTTAAGATCTAGTGCAAGAAGTGCAGCTTGAAGGGCTGCGGTACCAGAATTTACAGCAATTGCATGTTTTGATTTAGTAAATGTGCGTACTAGTTTTTCAAATTCTTGAACATTTTTGCCTCCAGTTTTTGCAGCGGTTGCAAGGGCACCTTCTTTTAAAACACTAGTTACAGCCTCAATTTCCTCTTGACCTACCAATGGAATATTGATTGGAATTTTCACATTTGGTGTGTTCAAAACTTCTCTAATAAACTCCTCTAAATTACTATGAATTTTTATATCTCATAATTAGGGAATTCGCATAAATGAAAACCCGTCATCTCAACGAATCAGATAGAGCTTACAAAGTTTACTTGTACATTTTCTATGTTTGTGCAGTAATTATGGCATCAATTACGGCTTTTGGTGTTTACACAATGTTAGAAGAGTGGGAAAAAAATGGAACATATGTCATGGGAGAAGTATTAAACACTACTGTAATTCCGTTTGAAAATTTTGCACGATTATCTACTTGGCTGTTTTTTTCTACAATTATTGGTTGGTATTGTGTTTCAAGAATTGGATGGAAAAAAACAACCGGTAACAAAATAATTGGTTGGAGAATGTCATTGTTACAACTAATGTTATTGGGATTTACAATAATTTGTTTGTATGAAGTATTATGGAATTTTTCAGTACTTACTGCTCATGTAACAGCAGAATTAGTTAATGGAAATATGCCAGACATTGATAGATTATCAACAGGTTTTTCTGATCCGGATAGACCATGGAATCTAATTTTTGCTACAAAGATTTTCCTAGCAGGTACTATAATTAGTGGACATGCATTTTATCTTAGCACAAGACCTAGAAAGACCTTAGATGATTTTGAGTAACTTTATAGGGTTACAATCTAAACCAATTTTGGATTGGATGTTACAGAAAAAGTTGAACTTGTAGAAAAACCCCCAACAGAAGAAATTGTAACAAAAGAAGAATTAATTGAACTTTTCAAAACTAATTCTAGTCCAAAACATTACATTGGAATAGAAATATCTGGATTTTTGCATCTTGGAAGTCTAATTAGTACTGGTTTTAAGATTAATGACTTTCTAAAAGCTGGTGTCAACTGTACAGTGTTTTTAGCTGATTGGCACACTGTGATTAATGATAAACTTGGAGGGGATTGGGATATCATTAACAAAGTTTCAAAATACTATTCAGATGCATTCAAACTTGTTTGTCCAGGCGTAAATGTTGTTTTAGGTTCAGATCTTTATGATTCAAGAAAGGAATACTGGGCAGAATTTGTGAAATTTACAAAGCACATGTCGCTTGCACGAACTATGCGTACCTTAACTATAATGGGCAGATCTGAAACAGAAGAAAAAATCGATTTAGCAAAACTGCTTTATCCACCAATGCAGGCAGTTGATATTCATTCATTAGATCTTGATATTGTTCATGCTGGAATGGATCAAAGAAAAATCCACATGCTAGTACGTGAAATTTTTCCAAAAATGAAATGGAAGGTTCCAGTTGCTGTGCATCATCGACTTTTACCTGGCTTATCTCAACCAGGAAAATCTGATGATTCAAAAGTTCTTGGAAAGATGAGTAAATCCGATCCTAAATCTGGAATTTTAATTCATGATTCAGATGATGAAATTCAATCTAAAATTAAGAAAGC
>JBHIUX010000151.1:0-2222 GCA_042138065.1 Nitrosopumilaceae archaeon | reverse complement strand
ACAGGAGGCGAAGCATCAGCAGGTCCTCCACTTGGTCCAGCATTGGGTCCAATGGGAGTAAACATTATGGAAGTAATCAACGCCATAAATGAAAAAACAAAGGATTTTGCTGGAATGAAGGTCCCAGTAACGGTTTCAGTTGATCCTGATACAAAAAAGTGGGAAATTGATATTGGGATTCCATCAGCTGCAGCTTTGATTCTAAAAGAGGCAGGAATTCAAAAAGGCTCAGGTACATCTGGAACAGATTGGGTTGGAGATATTGGAATGGATTCTGTTGTCAAAGTTGCTCAAACAAAATTAGAAAGCTCTTATGCAACATCGATAAAGTCAGTTGCAAAAACCATAATCGGAACATGTGTTCCACTTGGAATAAAAGTCGAAGGTAAGACTCCAAAAGAGATTACTGCGGAAATTAACGACGGAAAGTGGGACGAGAAACTCAAATAAATTATTTTGTTAGATAGTTAGGATCTTTATCGGTTTTTTGTAACTCTACAAAGGTTTCAGTATCTTGAATTCCTTCTATTTTTCCAATCTTTTCAATTACAACATTGTGCAATGATTCCAGGTTTTCGGCAAAGACTCTGATCATTATATCAAATCGTCCTGTGACTTCGGATATTGAAACCACCTCGTTGGTTTCAAGGAGCTGTTTGTGAATAGAATCTTTTAGTTTGGGGTCCCGATTGATTCCAACGGTAGCCTTTACACCTATTCCTAGAAGTGACTCATCAATAACAATGGTGAATTTTTTGATAAGTTTCTTTTTCATTAGTCGCTTTATTCTGCTGTATAGAACAGAAGCGTTGATTCCCAGTTTTTTTGAAAGGTTTGGAACCGAGATTGAGCCATCTTTTGTTAACTCGTATAACAATTTCATATCCAACTCATCGAATCGGTGCAATGTTTTCGAGATCTTTGTATTGATTTAATAAATGTAGGTTTTCATGATTTTTTTTAAAGTTAATTTCATTCTACCTTTAGAAAGTTAGAAAAATTTCAAAATTCATACCTTTTTGATTCTTTTGCCTCTAAACGATTTTAAGTAGGTTTTCTAGAAAATCTTCCGTAATGATTACTGAAGCTCAGCTTACAGATATGATAAAGGAGGCAAAGGCCACAGATAAGGAACGCAAGTTCAAGCAGGCCGTAGAGCTGATTATGATTTTCAAAGATATTGATGTGAAAAAGGGATTTTCAATTAATGAAACGGTTCAGCTCCCAAAGCAGACAAGCGCTCCAGCTGCTGTATGTGTTATGGCTTCAGGAGACATGGGATTAAAGGCAAAGGAGGCAAAGGCTGACAAAGTACTTGATACTGGAGACCTTGACAAACTTGGCGCAAACAAAAGAGAGTCTAGAAAATTCATCAACAAGTATGATTTCTTTTTGGCAGATACTAAGCTGATGCCAACTGTTGGTAAAGTTTTAGGACAACTTTTGGGTCCAAGAGGAAAAATGCCAACACCTGTTCCATTTAATGCACCAATTGAATCATTTTTAGCAAGATTTAGATCCTCAATCAGAGTTAAAGTAAAAGCTTCCTTGGCAACATCATGCAAAATTGGTGATGAGACAATGGAAGATGCAGATTTAGCTGCAAATGCTCATGCGGTAATTAGCGCAATTGAAAAGAAATTACCTAACGGCGACAAAAACTTCAAAAGAATTTTGGTAAAAACTACTATGGGAAAAATTATCAAAGAACCACTCCAGGTGAAGAAATAGATGCATGAGAACAGAACAACTTATCCAAAAAGAAAGACACAGATGTATCAGCAACTACAAGAGTTGCCAAAAAAATACAAAGTACTAGCTCTTGTAAGAATGGAGAAGGTTAGAGCATCACAAATTCTTCCATTACGAAAAAAACTTCGAGAGGAGGTAGAGTTTGTTAGTATAAAGGATAAAGTTGCACAAAAGGCTCTTGAAAAAGTCGACGTTCCTGGAATCAAAGACATGATTTCAAAATTAACTGGTCAGTGTCTTTTCATGTTTACAAACATGTCACCATTTAAGCTCAATGTTTTGCTTGCAAAAAACAAGATTATGTTACCTGCACGAGGTGGAGATATTGCAAGCGTTGATGTTGTGGTTCCTGCAAAAAACACAGGAATTGCTCCAGGTCCAATGCTTACAGAATTCAAAAATGCAAACATTCCAACAAAAATTGATCAGGGAACGATTTGGATTACAAAAGATACAACTCCTGTAAAAAA
>JBHIUX010000150.1:0-2265 GCA_042138065.1 Nitrosopumilaceae archaeon | reverse complement strand
GAATCACCAATTAATCCATCTGCCCACCAACCAGCGTTGTTTTTTATCCATCCTGGAATATCTTGTGATTCCCCATTGCCTGATTGTGTTTCAGGTATTGTCATAATTCCTTCTTCAATAAGAAACTGAATTCCTGAAACAAAATCAGAATCACCAATTAATCCATCTGCCCACCAACCAGCGTTGTTTTTTATCCATTCAGGAATAGAAATTTGTCCACCATTTGTTTGAACATTGCCTACTACAAAATCAAAAGAAACCTCTTCTCTTGGAATTGGATTAAACCAAATCCCTTCTACACCTATCAATGCATTATACCTACCTTCATTTTTTATCTCAAGTGGTATTGTTACTGAACCTTTAGAAGTATGTGAAAATGGAACTGCAAAAATTTCTTTTCCATCTTTTGTAACACTCAAAGTGTAATCAATATGTACTTGAATTTTCTTTTCTACCGGATTAATAAAATCAATTTTCATCTTTAGAGATTCATTAGGATTAGGTTCTAAGGGGTCTGTAGAAAAATCTACATTTAATGTTCCTTTTTCTGTTGGTAATACCTGTGCATTTTCAGCAAAAGCTGGTATTAGCAAAAATGGAATTAAAAATAAAACATATAGAATTTTCAACAGACATATTTTTTTTGAACTAGTAATAAAAATTTGCCAGAATATCAAACCTAGATACCTAAGCATGATAATTTCGTCGTATACTTAAATAAGGAAATTCGACCATTGTAGGATGATTGTCATCTAAGCTACCTTTACTATTCATTCTAGTAGGAATTTTTTCTATTCCAGTTTTTGTTGATAATGTTTTTGGTCATGGTCTAGGCGGTGATCAAGCACCTCCATTAAGTTTTGGCGGAACAAAAGTTACAGTAAGTACACAATTAGATCCTTCTGATATCACAGTTGGAGAAATAGATGAAGCAAAAATTCAGGTTCGTTTTTTTGATGTAAATTCAGATGAAACTTTTGAAAAAGTAACCTATCGTATAGAAGTCTGGCGTAATGGAGAGTTATTAGCTAGAGACTTGTACTATGATGTAGATGGACTTCTTAACGTCAGAGTACAACCTGTTTTTAATTGCAATGAACCAAAACTAATTGATTGCACAACTTATCAGGGTTCAGAACATGTTAGTGCACCAGAAGCATGTTATGTTCAAAATGAAGGAAGTTGTGTGATTAGAGGACCAATTTTTGATAAAGGCGGTCTATACAACATAAGAGTTGATGTTGAAGGCGCAACAAGTTCCAGAACTCTACTTTCTCAAGTTCTAAGTTATGATACATTTGTTAGTGTTGCACAGGAACAAGATTTCAAAATTCAGACAGCGTCAGCTGAAATTCCTGTAATTGTAAAAACATACTATGATGAAGTAAATAATTTTCAATTCGACCAATCTGATAATTCAATTTCATTTGATATGCCATTTGATTGGGATCCTGACTATATCTCATTAGTTCAAATGGTTCATGAAGAAATTAGAGTTCCAAAATCATTTGATCCATATTCTGAAGGAAAAGACTTCAAAGGATATGTAAATGGAATTGAGGTTGACAACAGAGTTTTGTTACTTGATCCATATTCTTATGAAGATACAAACATTGTTCATTTTCTTGTAACTGGTTCCGAATTACAAAGAATCAATGCAGAATTAGGTCCATCAAACTATGACAATAATGAAATTTCATTTAATCTAGTCCCACAAAATGAAATCATAAAACAATCAACCGGTTTCTATCTTGTGGACACAGAAACATTTCAACAAGTTGGAACTAATGTAAACATATCTTGGGACAATAGCTACGGCGTAAGCGATTACATTCCATTTGAATTTGCATTTTTAGATAACTCTGGAAACCTCATCAAGGATGTAAAATATGGTTATTCAATATTTGATCAAAATGACAATGTACTTGTAACAAATACTGGTGATGATCCAAACAATCCAGGAATATCAGCAACAGAAGGAATTGATATTCAAACAATTCAAATTCCAACCCAGGATCAATACAGAATTGATGTTCTAGTGTATGGTACTGGAATTAGTTATGATCAAACTTTTGCAGGAATTGGTTCAGGAATTATTGAAATAGGACCTGGTGTTCCATCATCTCCTCCAAAACCTCCAAAACCATCTACACCAACACCTACTCCACCCAGTGTTGAAGTTCCAGGTTGGATTAAAACAACAACTGGATTTTGGGTAGATGGATTCTCATCTAATGATGAATTTGTAAATGCAATTGAATTTTT
>JBHIUX010000149.1:0-2290 GCA_042138065.1 Nitrosopumilaceae archaeon | reverse complement strand
CCTTCATAGAAAAAGTCTGAACAATATGCAAAGTAAGTTGTTGTCCATTCAGTTCCTGTATGAGTTACTTTTTCAACACCAGTTACAACAAGACAATCATAAAATCCAGCTGCAACATTTGCAAAAGCCTCTCTAAAAGATACAGATCCACTTCCACATGCAGATTCTATTGTCAATGATGGTTTATCTGGGATTCCCAATCTGCTCATTAAGACAGGGCCCAGATGTACCTGTTTATCTGCAACTCCAAAGACGTTTGAAATGTAAGATGCTTTGATTTCTTTTGGATCAATTCCTGCGTTTTCTATGGCCGAAACTGATGCTTGAGTAGTAATATCAGCTATACTTTCATCTAATTTTCCATACTTGGTACTACCAGCACCAAGAACACAAACCTTTTCCACAAAAGTCGCTGACCCGATTCCATATAAAAATTAAACAGGTAATTTCAGTGGTTGAAAAAAATTTGAAAACACATCAAAGATCAATTCAGATTGTTAAAACACGAAATATGGTAAAACCGACAAAAAGAATTTCAAATTTATTGAAAAATGAAATTAATCAATACTTTGATGCAAATGGATATCTTTCATGGTCTGCAAAGAAAAAAAAGTATATAATTTTGGGAACAAATTCACCAAAAAATGGTTTGGTTCAATGTCCAAAGTGCAATTTAGGTCAGTTAATGGTAATAAGATCCAACAGAACAAAAAAGCGTTTCATTGGATGCTCAAATTACTATAATGGCTGTAAGGCTTCATCGCCGTTGCTTCAAAAGGCTCGCCTTCGTGCAACAAAACAGCAGTGTTCTAGCTGTTCCTGGCCAATCATTTTGTTTAGGTATTCACGAAAGCAAAAGTGGACTAGGCAATGCGCAAACATTGTCTGCGAAACTAGAAAGACTAAATCTTAAAGCCTGAATAGATATCGGTTCTTCTGTTTTGTAATAAAGGAAGAGATCTTCTAGTCTTTTTTACAGTATCTAATGAAATATTTACAATGCCAATTCCTTGTCGCTTTTTCATGTCTAGTAGAATTTTTCCATATGGATCTACTACAACACTTCTACCACAGTAAATATTTCCAACTTGATCAGGTGCAACCACATAACATCCGTTTTCGATTGCACGTGTTTTGTTTATTGTAATCCAATGTTCTTCTTTCATTTCTCCTTTAACCCAAGCAGAAGGTGCAACTAAAATTTCAGAACCAGATGATGCAAGTGTGCGAGACATTTCTGGAAATCTCAAGTCATAACAAATTAGCATTCCAATTTTTCCAATACTGGTTCTTTGTGGCTTTGCAATTTTAGAACCAGCTGCCATTTTTTTTGATTCACTAAACCCTAAGGCGTCATAAAGATGAATTTTTCTGTATGTTGATACAATTTTTCCTGATTTGTTAATTAAAAACGCTGAATCATAAACGCGATTTTTTTTCTTGCTCTTTTCATAAAATGTTCCAATAACTTGAATAGAATTTTTCTTTGCAGCTTTAGCAATTGTTTTAACAAAATTTCCATTAATTGTCTCAGCCAAACTAGCCAATTTACTTGGGGATTGTGATGATGAGGTGTAAAACATCATGAATTCTGGGAACGCACATAGTTTTGCCCCCTTTTTTGCTGCTTTTTCAATGTATTCTAGAATTTTTTTTAAATTTTGTTCTTTGTTAGTTGATGCTTTGAATTGTACTATAGCAACTTTTGTCATGAACTTTGATAAAATGAATAAAATAAAAAGATAGTTTATAGTTGATTTCCTGCTAAGAACCAATTTTCTTTAGGATTGTCCTCAAAAACAACTATAACGTGTTGCTCTTTTGTTTTTAGAATTTCAACAGCAGACTTTGTGATTGCTTTTGCAAATTCATCTTTTTGTTGTTGCGTTCGTCCCGGATACATTGAGACAGTAACTAATGGCATGAATTCTCACTAGCTATTGCATGATTTATTCTTTAAAGATAGAATATTATTCTGTAAAAGTTAGTATAAACTAATTAGACTAGTCTAATTTTCATAGGGTTTAATAGAATAATTTACATGATTATTTTTCATGAGAAATGAATCATGCAGAAAGTGTGGAACTGAATTAGAGACAATAAAGTCTTGTCAATTTTGTGATAAACCAATTCAATATCATTGTAACAAATGTGATTATGATACAGATGAGCAAACACATTTGAATTGTTTCAAAGAGAGCTTTGAGAAGGAAGTAGAAAAACTTCCACACACAAAATGAGAAGCATATTTAATTAAGTAACAAATAAGGATCCACGATGAAAATCTCCC
>JBHIUX010000148.1:0-2295 GCA_042138065.1 Nitrosopumilaceae archaeon | reverse complement strand
TGATGAAATATGTTTATGAATATACAAAATCAAAAAATGAAGATACAAAATTCATTAATCTTTCAGAAGGTGGAATAGATTACTATTCTGGACCAGACGTAGAGTGCAATGAGAAAACAAAACAGGCTGCTAAGGATATCACAGAAGCTGATGTTTGGTTAATTGGTACACCAATTTACAATTCATTTTTTAGCTCAGCCTTGAAAAATCTGTTCGAGTACGTAAATTACAAAAAAACCGCCGGTAAGACTGCTGGAATTGCAATTTTGGCCTCAGGAAGTATTGGTTTTATCTTTGTCCAAACTTTGCTAAACCAATTAATGACGTATTTTGGGGTAACAACAAATCCCAAGGCTGTTTTTATGACTACAGATATGATGAAAGGTGAAGAAATTGTTGATGAGAGCGCCAAAGATAGACTAAAAGAAATGGTTGATGGAACTTTGTCTATTGCTTTAAAGCTACACTAGGTCCTGAAGATAAACTACCTTGAATATTTTAACGATATAATCTCCTTCAAAATAATTTTTATTTCCATCTTCATCATATCCTAAAACTCGAAATTGATGATGATATGTTCCATCATCGTTTACATTTGTTTGGGCAAAATGTATTGCACCATTTTCAATTTCAACTAATTCTAAGTTTTCAAAGTTTGCTAAATCTAATTGATCATATTCATCAATGTCATAGATTTGAATTATTACAGGATATTCTAAAACAGGATTAGAAATTTTTCCTTCCACATAACCCCATGGCAAATGATTATCTGCTGGAACATTCATCACTAGTGTAGTTTTTTCTAAGCCAATTGAATCATTTAGTGGCAACAAGTCAGTTTGAGAAATTTGATTTTCTGCAAAACTAGAAGTTGATAAAACTGAGACTAGCATTAAAGCCACAATTGTGCTGCTTAATACTGTAATTTTCTTATTCATAATATACCACCAGACTCCTATTTTTTAAAAATCTTACTCCAAATTTAATTAAATGTTGCACAAAAATTTTGAATGATTTGTCATTTATTAAGATGCCGTATGAATTATACCATTAGAAGATGACTGAAGACAATTCAAACTCTTGTTCATGTAAGTGTCATTTTGGTGGTGCGATCAGCTGTCCTGGTTGTAAAACAAATCATGAAGAAAAAATCCATTGTGAGCATTGTTCAAAAGATTAGGTTGTCTTGAATTTAGATTGTATATGCTACTAAGCTACTTTTCCATCAGATGTGTAAACTTGTTTTGAATTACCGTGAGATTGTTTCATGTAATCATTACTTTTTTGAGATAAATAGCACATCAGAGTTAGAAACCAAGTTATTGGAACGGCCATTAAGAACACAAAGTGTAGGACTGGGGCAATGTCTACGAATAGTGGCCAAAGACCAGTTAAAACTGCAGCAAAAACACCTGTTACCACAGTAGCTAGGTGGTTACCCAAATATCCCATAATTTAATCCAGAAATTTGGTAGCATATAACATTAATGCTGATATCTATCTTTGAAACTAATAATTAAAAAGAAAAAAGAGCAGAGTCTTTATTCGTCTTTTTCTTTGGAAGTTTCTGAGATCTTTGGAGCCTCAGATTGTAAAATTTTAATTTTATCGAGTAATTCATTTCTCAAATCTCTGGCAACCCTTCTAACGGTAGGTCTTGGCACACCTAGATCATCTACCACTTTAGTGTAAATGTCTTGTTTGTCTGTAATGCCTTTGTCAAGATAAGAATTAATCGCTTCTTTGATAACGGTGCTTTGATTTGTGCGATTCACGAAATGTAAATTTTCTTGGCTCTATATAAGACTATTACTTTATGAAAAGGACTTTGGAAGATTTTTGAAATCCATAACAATTAGTAGCTGCTATTTAATTTTGATCATTGCAAAGTATGGCATATCTAAAATTTAAGCTAGTTGAAGATTTAGAGTTCAATATAAGAAATGAATTGTTTTTTATGTGTTAATGTAATTTAGAAATGTTTTTCTAAATATCTAAAAAATTTTCATACTTTTTGCGAGATTCGTACACACAAAATAATGGAAAGGGCTATATGATAAAATAAAAGATGAGATTGAGTGACAAATGCAACAGTAGAAACCAATCATGGAAAGATCGTGTTTAAATTATTGCCGGATCTCGCACCAGAGACAGTACGAAATTTTGAAAAATTAGCAAAGTCCGGATTTTATAATGGAACTTTATTTCATCGTGTCATTCCTGGTTTTATGATTCAGGGGGGAGATCCCAATACAAAAAATTCTGATAAAAGTAGTTGGGGAACTGGTGGGCCAG
>JBHIUX010000147.1:0-2317 GCA_042138065.1 Nitrosopumilaceae archaeon | reverse complement strand
AATAACACACCAGTATACTGGTTTTGATTTTTACAATATGATGAAAGATAGAACCGATTTTGATTGCTAGTATGCGTAGGCTGGATCCTTTTTACGTTGAATCTCTATGATCTCATTTAGCAAAGCAAACTGTTCCTGACTTAGCTTTGATGCAAATCGATTAAGCAACTGTTTTGCTTCACTTGAATTTGGCATGGTGTAAAACTCGTCTTCTTCTTGAATTTGTCTGCCAATGGTAATATCTTGAACAGAGCATGCTACTTCCTGGCCAGTTTTTGCAGACTCTACAGTTTTTCCTTCGTGTTGTAATTGATGTACAACTCCAATTTTCTTTCCATCCTTTCGCATAAACTGTACCTTTTGTCGTAGTTCTCCAACATCAACTTTAATTCCAAACACTGCAGGATTGTTGTTTCTAAACACATACCCTTTCAGAAAAGTAAATTTTGAAATTGGTGTTAGCTCTGCAAAGATTGCATCTTCTTCGTGTGCAGTATCATCTGAAACCCATTTTGTGTAATTGTCAATCAAGTTGTAAATTACTTTTTCATCAAATATTTTGATGTGATTATTTTCTGATTCCTCTTTTGCGTCTGGAAGTATTTTGACATTAAATGATAAAATAACTCCAAGGTGCCTGTCATTTTCTTTAATTGCTTTTGCCTCCATCACGTCACGCCTATTAACAGGTCCAATGTCAGCCTTTGATACTGGAACCTGCTCACGCTTTAGCATCTCAGTTATAGCCTCAAGTGAGCCAATTGTATCACATTTTAGAATTATACCGTCCGTTTCTTTATCTATAAAGACTGACTTCATTTCAGATTCTATTTTTTTCTTAAATTCAGTAACTTCGTCTTCGTTTGTTGCAACATACAAAGTGCTTCCTGGCAACACTCCCTCCAAATCTGGTGATGCAATCTTTATTCCTGCAGCTGCTTGCACTTTATCAACTGGTTTGAATTTGTCTCGAGGATCACGCATTTCATCAAGAGGTTTTGGCAACAAAATTGCTTTTGGTTTTGTTACAATTACTGAATCTCTTTTTGCCACAACTACAGTATCGTCTTTTTTAATTGAACCATCAACTAGTATGATATTTGCTGTTGGACCTAATCCAACTTCCTCTTTTACTTCTAAAACAATTCCACGAGTTTCTTTTTCCTTTTGATCCAATCTTTTTTGCAAATATTGTTGTGTTAATCCAACAAGCACCGCCAAAAGTTCGGGTACACCAACTCCAGTTTTTGCACTAATTGGAACTATGGCGACTTCGGTTTTATAGTCCTGAACTCGCCAGAATGCTTCAGATTGATATCCAAGAATAGATAGTGTTCCCACCACATCATAGATTTTTTCATCTAGGATTGTTTGCATAGAAGGATCTTGCTCCTTTACTGCTTGAGTGATAAATGCAGTTTCAGTTGGTCTCCAGCCAGAAAGCTGGTCCGTTTTGTTTAACGCTACAACAAAAGGAACCTTTCTGCTTTCTAAAATTTTCAAGCTTTCATTTGTTTGGGGCTGAAAGCCACGATTTACATCTACAACAAGTATTGCAATGTCAGCAGCTGATCCACCACGTGCGCGAAGATTTGTGAAAACTTCGTGACCTGGCGTGTCAATTACTAGTATTCCTGGAACTTGTTTTTCTGATTCTTCTAATTTTTTGTATAATACGCCACAAGTTTTTTTGATTGTTTCGGTTGGAAGAAAGCTTGCACCAATGTGTTGGGTAATACCTCCTGCTTCTCTTCCTTGAACACCTGTACCTCGAATTCTATCAAGAAGTGAAGTTTTTCCAGAATCTACGTGGCCAAGTACTGCCACAATGGGTTGTCTGATTTGCAACATTAATCACGGAAATACTACCTTCACTTCCTTTTCAAAACTTTGCTGAGAATCAGACGCATGAATAGTGTTGTTTGTAATGTCAATACCAAAGTCTCCACGAATAGAGCCTTTTTCAGCTTTTTTAGGATCTGTTGCTCCGTTAATTTCACGAGTTTTTGCAATTACGTTTTCTCCCTCAAGTACCGCTGCAACAACAGGTCCTGAAGTAATGTAAGAAGTTAGTTCATCAAAGAATGGTTTTTCTTTATGAGCAGAGTAAAATTCTTCTGCCATCTCTTTTGTGTAATTCATTTTTTGTAACTTTACGATTTTAAAATTTGATTTTTCGAATCTAGATAAAATTTCACCAATTAGATTTCGTTCTACCGAATCTGGTTTTAATACTATCAATGTTTGTTCGGTCAATGCTACTTCTTTCTAATTCCGCCTTTGACGTACTTTTTTGTCCACTTTAGTTTTCTTGGAT
>JBHIUX010000146.1:0-2382 GCA_042138065.1 Nitrosopumilaceae archaeon | reverse complement strand
TGTTCATTTGCATCATTTCCATTTGCATTTTGTTCATGTAAGCTGATTTTTGATTAAGCTTGGCAGTTTTTTCATCATCTTTGGCTCTAAATGCCGCCATTCTTTCTTTTTGCCAAGCACGTGTTTCTTTCATAATTCGTTTTAGTTTTACCTGGTCTACCATTTTCTTTCTAATTGCAGCATTAAACAAGTTGAGGACAATTCCAAAACCACTGACAGCAAACATTGATGCAATCATTCCTTTGACAATTGGATCATCACTGCCGAGTCCTTTTCTATCTCCTAAACCAAAAAAGTCTCCTTGCAAAAAGATTGAGTCTAAAAATCCTCCACCATCTTGCAGAAACACGGAGTTTAAAAAAATAAGAATAAAATCTATTTCCATCATCAAAACCCTATAGCCTTAATTACGTTCATAGCCGCTTCATCAACCTTTCCCTCATCGTTTAGAATGGTTTTCAGGGGTGAGCCTGATAATACTGAACAGCAGGATAGCATTGCATCCTGAACGGCTAACTCCTTTTTTATTGAATCAATTGAGACAATGTCTCTGTGCCTAGTTTCATCCTGTTTTCTCCGGTTGTAGATAAGCTCAGGTCTTGCAGAGATTGAGATGAAATTTGATGGTTTGATGATTTTTATCACATAATCAGGCATGCCAGGATAGAATCCTGAAGGAGTTGAAATGAATGCGTGAGTGTCAATGATCACAGCATTGTCATTTAATTGAGAAATTTTTTCAGCTGCAAGTCTTTGAAGTTTTTGTTGTTCACTCATTGAGAGTTTTCTAATATCATCTCTGTCTTTGAGACCATTGTTTTTTGCTTCTTCAAACATTACTGTTCCGTAATTTACAACGCTAACAGTTTTGTTTTCACTCTTTAAAATTTCTACAACTTTGGAAACTACAGTAGTCTTGCCTACTCCAGGTATTCCAACAATTACGACTTTTTTACTTTCTGCCAAGAAGTGCACCAAGCCGCGGCATTACAACTTCTACTTGTTCTTTCACTAGTTGGTTATAGTAATTGATTAGAATATCTACCATTAACAAAATACCAATTCCTGTTCCAAACACACCTAACACATCTGACATTCCTGCCAGCCCACCAAGTATCATAGAACCAATTATAGTGACAGACGGAATGTACTTGTTTAGTAAAACTTCAACTGGTTGGTTTGATCGTCTAAATCCTGGAATTTGTACATCTGCATCTAACAGGTTTTTAGCTGCACTCTTTGGAGACAGTCCACCAAGCTCTACCCAAAGTTTTCCAAACACAACTACAATTCCAATCATAAACAGAATATAACCAACAGCTCTCATTGGATCCAAAGCTACAATTTCAAGACCGCGCGGTGGTGTGATATAGTAAACTAGACCACCAATCGGAGTAGACGGGCTTGTTGGATCGTATTGGAAAAGAAAATTCAAAAACGGTTGTGCATTTCGTGGGTTAAGGTTTGCCCACATCATTTGTCCAATGAATAGTGCGTTTGCAGTTAATGCAGATGCTAAAATTACTGGAATATTTGAAACATACATCAGTTTGATTGGATAAACTGCTGAAAATCCACGGTATTTTGTTGAAACTATTGGAATCTCTACCTTCATTCCCTGAGTATATACCAGAATCAACAATACGCCTCCTGTTAATAGTAGTCCAAATATGCTTGGAAGCTGGTTTGACCTAAAGAAGACATTTGACAGGTCTCCCTCCATTAATGACTGGCCAATATATGGAAGAATTCCTATAGTGCCTCCATCACCTGCAGGCAACGGGCTAAACAGACTCCACAATATTTGCTGCGCTACGCCAGCCATGATAAACAGACTGATTCCACTTCCTAATCCCCAGCCTTTCTGAATCATTTCGTCTAAGAACATGATGATTATAGAGGCTGCCATTAGCTGCCCTATCAGAATATACAATACGCTTGGGTCTGCAACTCCTGGTCCGTAAACAGCAAATCCATAAACTGACGATTCTGCAATAATGACTACATATGTCACTAACTTTGTTGCAGTCTGAAAAATTCCTCGCTCTTCAGGTTTTTTGAAATCAAATTTTAGAATTTCAGAACCTCTAAGAAGTTGCATCAACAATCCTGCTGTAACTATCGGTCCTATTCCCAGCTCTACTAGTGTTCCTTGTTGAGATGCAAAAATAACTCTTGCAAATGCAAGAAAATCAAATTCGGGTGTAGTTGCTCCAAAAAGTGGAGTCTGACCCATCACCATGTAAATTAGTAATGCAAGTCCGCACCATAACAAACGAGTTTGGAGGGTTAGTTTTTTCTTTGGTTTTGGAACTTGTGGAAGATATGGTTCTGCCTTAAACACCATCTTCCGTACCATGGAAGTAAGTGTACCCTCAGCCA
>JBHIUX010000145.1:0-2385 GCA_042138065.1 Nitrosopumilaceae archaeon | reverse complement strand
TGCTTTAGCAATACTATCTTCCGTTTTGATGCCTTTGATTTGAAGAGGGAATGCAATATTTTCTACAACTGTTTTATGTGGCAGAAGTGCAAAACTTTGGAAAACCATTCCCATTTTATTTCTTCTACAACAGATTCATAATCGTCATTATACACCTCTTTTAGGATTTTTCGCAAATGTTGAGGATTCTCACAACAATCTGAAATCTCTAAACCAAAATCATTCTTGAGTTTAGCCGTAACAAGGTGATATTCTGGTCCTCCTCTCCTCATTAAAACAACTTCTATAGATAGTGCCAAATTTTCCTTAATTTGTTCCTCATGTGTAGGCAAATTCTTCATTATAAAGATAAATTTTTCATATTTAATCACCAGCTCCAAATTACTGAAGTTAGCTAATTTGGAAAAATTATTTTTGGATTTTTTGTGATTAACATTATAATTTGGAAAAAATTTCTAGTTATAATTACGTACTATACGTTTAACATTACTTTGGGTTGTTAACGGCCCATTTTAGCAAAGGATACGATGCAATCAAAAAAGCAAACCCTTTGTCGGTCAAGCTATACTCTACCTTGAAAGGGGGAATCGAGCCAGATGATTCTCTATGTATCAGACCCAGTTTTTGCAAATTTTTAAGCGAAGTTGATAGTGTTGAAGGAGAAATGCCGGCAAGTAGTTTTTGAAGATCATTATATCTTATGGTTTTAACCCTTCTCAGTTCCAGAATTATGCGAAAAGTCCAGCGTTTTCCGACAGTGTTGTTTATTTCGTCTAAATATTTTATTAGCGAATCTTGCTTCCTCAACATATCACTTCATTTTCTATGAATTTATTACTAAAAAAAATTTTTGAAAGCTAGAAATTCATGTGATTTCGTGTCTAAATGGGTCTAAAATAGTCCCAAAAACGGTATTGGAACCCACCAGACCCGTTCTTATTTCATCAATTCTTTAACTTTTTTTGAAAGATTTCCAAGGGAATTTGTTACTTCATTATCGCGTATTATAGTTCCGGTACGATATGCATTAATTTTTTTTATCCTATTTGAAATCATTCGTTTTTGTTCACTAAATCCTGCAGAGCCTTCAGAAACCCTATCTTTTAATGAAGACGAGATTGATGTAGATTGAACAATGTCAGATACAAGTTTTGCATCAACTTTTGTGTCTTGAATTGATTTTTTAATTTCAACAATGGAAAGTTTTGAAAGTGATTTTTTTTCCTGATGTGCTATTTGTACAAGCTGTCCTGAAACTTTGTGGCTAGTACGAAATGGAATTCCATTCTGAACCAGTTTTTCAGCAATATCCAAAGCAACAAGATAGCCTCCTTCTGCTGCTTTTTTCATTTGTTTTTCATTTACAGAAAGTGTTAGAAGCATAGATTTTAGCACAAGTAATGCAGAAATTGAAATTTTTGATGTGGACCAAATTGCAGATTTTATTTGCTGCAAGTCTCGTCCATATCCAGTTGCTAGTCCTTTGATGGTTGCTAAGATTCCCATTAGATTTCCAATTACCTGAGAAGTTTTTCCCCGAGTTAGCTCTAAAAGATCAGGATTTTTCTTTTGAGGCATTACACTTGAGGGGGATGTAAACTCGTCAGCTAATTCAATAAATGCAAATTCAGATGTTGACCATATTACAAAGTCTTCAGCAATTTTACTAAGATTAGTCATTAGAATTGCAACTGCTGAAACGTATTCTGCTACAAAATCACGAGTGCTTGTAGCATCAATAGAGTTTTCAACAATTCCCTTAAAGCCAAGCATCTTAGCAGTGCTTTGCCTATCTATTGGAAGACTTGTACCACCAATTGGACCAGCCCCTAATGGACTTTCATTTACCCTAGCATACAATGCGTTTAGTCGGTCTACGTCCCGTAACAAAGAATCTGCATAAGCCAAAAGATAATGAGAGAAAACTCCAGCTTGAGCTTGTTGTAAATGTGTGTAAAGTGGCATTATGGTTTTTTGATGTTGTTGTGCTAATGATACTAATGCCTCTATAGTATCTAAAAGGCAATTACACAAAATGTTAATGTCATCACGAATTTTCATGCGCATGTCAAGTGAAATTTGATCATTTCGTGAGCGCGCAGTATGCATTTTCCCACCACTTGTAGTTCCTGCTTTTTTGATAACAAGTGATTCAATTAACTCATGAATATCTTCAGCACCAGATTTTTTTTCAAACTTTTCTTTTTTCAATGATTCTAGTGCTACAAGAATTTTTTTTACTTCTCCTTTGGAAATTATTTTATTTTCATAAAGCATAATGACGTGTGCTTGACTACCAAGTATGTCGTACAGTGCAATCTCTGCATCATCTGAAATTGACGAGACATAGTCTAGCGTAATTTCATTAAGATCATTTCCAAGACG
>JBHIUX010000144.1:0-2389 GCA_042138065.1 Nitrosopumilaceae archaeon | reverse complement strand
GTAATTATTCCAATTATTTTAGATTTTTTTGCAACAAGAATACATTTTGAAAATCTAATTAAAGGAACCAAACTATTTGCAGGTGTATCATAATCAACTATGGGTGGAACCGGCTCCATAACACTTTGAATTTTTGCATTTTTTAATTCTGATTCCCCTACATCTGAAATATGCTTAACAATACTATCTTCTGAAACAATGCCAACTGGTTCATTTCCATCAAAAATAGGTATCTGACTGATTGAAACTTTTCTCATTTTTTTTATTGCATCATGCAAAGTATTTGTTGGCTTTAATTTTACAATGTCTTTACTGCAAAACTCACCTGCTTTGTGAGAAGAAGATTTGCCTTCAAGATTTGCTAAACTATCAAAAATTCGTTTTGCGGTTTCATAGCTAGGCTGGCTTCTTCCTGATTCAATTTGGTTTATCATGGACGTGCTAACGCCAGCCATGCTGGCTAGTTTTTTCTGGGTAATGCCCAGCTTTGTTCTTAATTGTTTGATAGAATCTATTCTTGGGAGCAATTAGATTAGTTGATTATCGCTTCTTTGATTTCTTTTTTGCCTTTTTCTTGGTCTTTTTGGCTGTTTTTTGAGGTTTTTCCAGATTTGCCTGAGCTGCTGCAACTATTGCTATTGGGATTCTATGTGGAGAAGCACTCACATAGCTTAGACCTGATTTGTGGCAGAATTTGATAGAGCTAGGATCTCCTCCATGTTCCCCGCAAATTCCAATCTCTAAGTTTGGTTTGATTTTTCTACCATTTGCAATTCCAATTTTCATTAGACTTCCAACACCATTTTCATCAATTGACTGGAATGGACTTTTCTCAAGAAGCTCTTTTTCCAAGTATTCTGGAAGAAATTTCCCTTCTGCATCTTCTCTACTAAAACTAAATGTAGCTTGAGTCAAATCATTAGTTCCAAAACTAAAGAATTCAGCAGTACTAGCTAATTCCTGTGAAGTAAGACATGCTCGTACTACTTCAAGCATGGTTCCAAAGTTTATCTTTAGTTTTTGTTTATATTTCTGCTCCATTTCTGATTTTATTTCATCATAAATTTTCTTTATGTGGTTTAATTCTGCAATACTGCTAACTTGTGGAATCATTATTTGTGGTCGTGCATCTACTTTTTGTTTTGCTAATTCAGCAGCCGCTTCAAAAACTGCTTTGATCTGCATTCTGTAAATTTCTGGGTATGTAATTCCAACTCTAACTCCACGATGTCCCATCATTGGATTAATTTCTGCAAGATCTCTTGCTCTGTTAAGAACAGTTTTGGTTTGTTCTAAACCTGCAGTAGAGTTTTCTTTTTCAAGTTTGTAGATTTTATTTGCAAGCTCTTCTGGGTTTGGTAAAAATTCGTGCAGTGGGGGATCAAGTAATCTGATTGTTACAGGATATCCTTCCATAGCTTTTAAAATTTCAATAAAGTCACTTTTCTGTAGTTGTTTTAGTTTTTCTAAGACTGCATTTCTTTCATCAAGTGTTTTTGCCATAATCATATCAACAAACAATCCAATTCTGTCTTTTGCATTGAACATTCTTTCTGTTCTGCATAGGCCTATGCCTTGCGCTCCATACTTTCTTGCTAGCTTTGCTGCATCAGGCGTGTCTGCATTTGCCCGAATGCCAATTTTTTTGGATTTCTGTGCCCATGATAGAATGGTTCTAAAATCATCAGTAATTTGAGGCTCTATTGTTGGTAATTCGCCAAGAAATATTGCACCGCTACTTCCATCAATTGTAATTGCGTCTCCTTCATTGATAGTTTGACTGTCTGCAACGCATTTTCCATTATCGTAATCGATTTTCAAATCTGAGCAACCAACTATGCATGGTTTTCCCATTCCTCTAGCAACAACTGCTGCATGAGATGTTTTTCCACCTCTACTAGTTAGAATTCCCACTGATGCAAAAAATGCAGGGACATCCTCTGGTTTTGTTTCCTCTCTAACCAAAATGACTTTGGTGCCGTTCTCACCCATTGCTGTTGCTTTTTTAACATCAAACACTGCAACCCCACTTGCAGCACCAGGCGATGCGGCAATTCCTTTTGCCAGTTGCTTGAATCCTTTGGCTTTACTCTGATCAATTGCTCTGTGAAGAAGTTGTTCAAGCTGATCTGCTTGTAATCTACGAAGAGCTTGGTCTTTTGTGATTAACTTCTCTTTAACCATGTCTACTGAGGTTTTTATCATGCTTGCTGCATTCATTTTGCCATTTCTTGTTTGTAACAAGTAGAATCTTCCCTGTTCTATGGTAAATTCGATATCTTGTGGCTCTCTGAAATGCCTTTCAAGTTTATTGCAAGTTTTTTCAAGTTGTTTGTATGATTCGGGAAGTTCTATCTTCATGTTGTCTACAGGTTTTGGTGTTCTTACC
>JBHIUX010000143.1:0-2403 GCA_042138065.1 Nitrosopumilaceae archaeon | reverse complement strand
ACCAAGAAGAAATTTTTGGTTTTTGTTGCCAATTTTTTTGGGAATAATAGGCGGGATAATTGCATTTTTTGTTCTAAGAAATGATGATCCAAAAAAGGCCAAAAATTGCTTGTATCTTGGAATTGCCTTGATGATTATTGGTATAATTTTGAATCTAATTTTGGGGACCCAATTAATGGGGCTAGATCCGGAATTCGGAGTAAACATCTAAATTTTTTCAATATTCTTCCATTTAATTCTCTTAAATTCACTTTGTGAAAGTATGAACTGATTCAGAATTCATTTAATTTTTATACACTCTTTTTTTCTTATATCATAATGAATACAAGGGCAATTTTGGGGGTCACACTCGCTGCAGTTTTTGCATTTGCAATGATGACCAATCCTGTATTTGCAATTAGTCCTTCGCTATTAATTGCATTTGTAGGCACTACTACAGCTCCAGACACATGTTTCATAACTGCTGGAGGAACACCAGGAACTGCAACGAATGGACACGATGTATTAGTTTATGTTTGTGCTACAGCCCCATTAGGTACCGCAGGCAACAAAGTTTTCTTGGGAGCCATTCATCCTTCATTTAACGACGATCCTGAACAAGCAAAAGGTAACAAAGTAATTCATACACATGAAGGAGAATTATTTGCCGACAATTGTGTTGATACAAGCAAACTTGTCGACAATCCAAATGGAGTAGCTTCAGTGTCAGGAAACACTATAACTATTCCAACTGATGGTTCAGCAATAGCTGTTCATGGAATAGTTGGCTATGATTTTGGTCCAGGTGGACTTTGTCCAACAGCAGTTTATGCTGCTGTCTAACCCTTTTTTCTTTTTTTATTCCTAAAAGCTAAACCCCCATCATATGATTAGTGTTTTAGTCATAGTGTGATATTTTCAAAAACTGTAATTTTTTGGGGGGGTTTAACACTTGTGCGTACATATGAAAGACAAGTACAAAACCACCTAGCTAGCTCAGCTAAAGATGTATGATCTTTTTTTGTTACGAAGAAAAGCTAAACCCCTGTTTTTTCATCAGGAAATATAGAATTAGACCAAAACTCGTAATGAATTTCAACCCATTCTTTTTCGGATAATACTCCTGCATCACAATCTGCGCACATTATACTGCAGTATTTGCCACCAATTGTGGTGTTTCTAACGCCACAAAGTTTGTTTTGACATCGAACATATTTCCTAGATGGAATATACTCTCCAGTGATTTCATCTATAGCTATCTTTGGAGTTCGTTCTGAATCCATATCCCCAATGCCCAAATCTTGTGGGTAAAAATGATAATTAAATCTGCTCAATTGTCATAGCCAAATATGACAAACACTACGGGGTTGGGTTAAATACAGCCAGGCAGGAAATATCGAAAATGGCTAGAATTGCAATTGTGATTATTGGGGCAGCAATCGTAGTTTCAATTGGAGTTGCATTATCATTTTATGTTGAATTTCAACCCAATTTTATCACAACAAATGGGGGGGAACCAATCAAAGTTGGTCCCATAAAATACACAATTGAATACATTGGACAGCATAACGGTGATGAAAACATTAAGCCAGAAAACTCATTTTTCCAAATTAGTATTCTTGCAGAAAATGAGGGAACAGAATCTATGAAAATGACAGGTGGGCAGTTCTATATTTTAGATGAAAATGACAATAAAGTGCAGCCAGTTTACGGAGACTTCTCTGAAAATGATTTGTTAACATACATGTTAGAACCTAATGTTCCTGTTTCATTTACAACACAATTTGATGTTCCATTTGATGAAAATAAACAGTATCGAATAGGAATTTTACCAACAAAAGAACAATCATCACGTGATATTGGTATTGTTTGTGTTACAAATTGTTAAAATTTTTTCAAAAAATTCTTGATCGCAATTAAAAATTTAGTCAAAAAAATGTATCAACTGAGCAATATTTGGTAACTAATACTACATAAAACATAAGACAATACGATCCAATCAATGGCAATTTCAAAAGCTAAGCGAAGAGCTGCAGCACAAAAAGCTGCAAGGACCCGCAAAAGAAATGCTAAAGCAAAAGCCGAAGCTGCAAAGAAAGCTAGATCACGAAGGAGACGACGTGCATCAGCAACGAAAGGTGCAACAAAAAGGAGAGGCGGTAAACGTCGTTCCGGTGGCAAACGTCGCACTGGCGGTAAAAGAAGAAAATCTGCTGGTAAACGAAGAACTGGCGGCAAGAAACGCAGAAGCGGCGGTAAGAAGAAGGGTGGCGCTAAAAGGCGTCGACGTCGACGATAAGCTACACCCTTAATTCTCTTTTTTCAAAATTAATTTTAAATTTAATTAAGCATAATTTTTGTTTGTTTTACAAGTTTCAAAATATAATGTTTCTAAATTCGAATTTAGAAATATAATTAATCTTT
>JBHIUX010000142.1:0-2416 GCA_042138065.1 Nitrosopumilaceae archaeon | reverse complement strand
ATTGAGGATGCAAAGGCTCTCGAAGAAGCTGGTGCTTTTAGTATTGCACTTGAGATGGTAAGCCATGAAGTTTCAAAAATTATTTCTGAATTAATTAATATTCCAACAATTGGAATAGGTTCTGGAGTAAATTGTGATGGACAAGTTCTTGTTGTTCATGATATTTTAGGACTGTATGAAAAACTAAAACCAAAGTTTGTTAAACAATATCTTTCACTTTCTAATGATGTTGTAAAGGCTGTTTCAGATTACAAAGATGATGTGAAAGCTGGCAAGTTTCCAGCTGAAGAGAATTGGTTTTCAATGGAGAAAGGAGAATATGAAAAGCTCAAAGAAAAAATCTAAGCATCCTAGCTTGGACATTGTTGGAACGCATGGAACTGAGCTTAGTGGTAAAAGAATTGTTCTTTGCGTAGCTGGAAGTGTTGCAGTATACAAGGCAATTGAATTAGCCAGACTGTTAATGCGACATGGAGCAGATGTTGTTTGTGTTGCCAGCTCGGCTGCAACAAAACTTGTAAAACCTGATTATTTCAAGTGGGCTACAGGAAATAATGTAATTACAAAACTTACTGGTGATTTGGAGCACATTGATGTTGCAGACTATAAGCGATCAGATTTGATTATTGTTTATCCTGGAACTGCAAATACGCTTGGAAAGCTTGCCAATGGAATTGATGACACTCCTATTAGTACTGTTCTCACCGTAGGATTTGGAAGCAAAATTCCAATTGTAATGGCTTTAGCTATGCACGCCAGTATGTATGATAATAAAGCTGTGAGAAAAAATATTGATTTTCTTAAAGGTAAAGTTGATTTTGTTTCACCAGTAATGATTGAAGGAAAAGCTAAAGCTGCAGAACCAGAAGACGTGTTAAATTATGTCTTGAAAAAGTTTGGATTTTCATCTGCGTTACATAACAAAAGAATTTTGATGACAGCTGGTCCCACAATAGAATACATTGATCCTGTACGAGTAGTTACGAATCTTAGCAGTGGCAAGACAGGCGTGCTTTTAGCCTCAGAATTGGTGTCGGCAGGAGCTAAAGTTACTTTGGTGTATGGTCCTGGAACAGCTGAACCTCCTAATGGAGTTAAAGTAATTCATGTGAAAACTAGTATGGAAATGTTTGATGCTGTAAAAAAAGAAATGAAGAAAAAATTTGATATTGTAATTTTAGCTGCGGCAGCTTCAGACTATACTGTTCAAAATAATTCTAAATCAAAAATCAAATCATCACAGAAAAGCTTACAGATAAAGCTAAAACAAGTTCCAAAAATTATTAATCATATTAAAAAATGGCAAAAAGACACATTTTTAGTTGGATTCAAGGCTGAAACCAATCTTTCTAAGAAAAAGCTTGAAGAATCAGCCAGGAAAAAGATGAAAGAATCCAAGGCTGATTTGATTATTGCAAATGATATTGGAGTAAAATATCAAAAAAATCCAAATTTTAATGAAATTTTACTAGTAAATTCTAAAAAAACAATTTCTACTGGATGGAAAAGAAAAGAAAAACTAGCAAAATTGATTAGAAAATATCTTGAAAATCCAGTATGACTGCATTGCAATCATCTGGGCACGAGATAGGGTTAAAGTAATTGAAACTTAAGACCAAAACCTTGCCGGCTGGAATTTGGTGACAGCTTCAATACTTGAAATGGTTTTGAGATTCATAGTATTTAGATCTCACTGAGCTTTTCTACTATGCTTTCTTCTTACTGAATAAATTGGATATGTCTTATCCAAACCGATTGAAAACCAAAATGCTTGTTTTAGGTAGTGAATATCAAAATTCTTTACCATTCGGTACAAGTCCCCACCAATAATTATTCCATTTACAGCAGCCTGACGGTTTATTTTTGTACACATGTTTACTGATGTTCCAATAACATCAAATGAATTAGTGGTTGTTTTCATAATTGAGGTATATCCATAATCCAAGCTTATACGATAATCAACTGCTGGAAGTCCTTCTTTTTCAAGTAGTTTCTTGATTTTTTGATGCTCATCAATCATTGCTAATGAACATTCAAGATAATTCAAAAAATTTGGACTTTTAGAGTTAGATTCTGGAAAATAAAATAAAAGACTGTCGCCAATGTTTTTTATGACAACACCATAAAACTTGCAAAGAGCTTTACCCATTGAATTTAAAAAAATTTCATAGTATCTAGCTTGCTTTTGTGGAGAAAGTTTTGCTGAAATTTTTGTAGAGTTTACCATGTCAACCAGCCCCACGCATAGATATTCAGATCTAGTTGAAATATCAACTGAAAATGTGGGGAAGCTCTCCACATTTTCAGTCAATTGAGGCCGAATCAATATTAGTTGGTGTAATATTCCTCTCATTACGTCTGCGCTGTGCAGTTTGAACAAAACTAGCTAAGCAAAAATGAGGATAAAAGAAAAAAA
>JBHIUX010000141.1:0-2443 GCA_042138065.1 Nitrosopumilaceae archaeon | reverse complement strand
AAGACCGAGTTATGAGAATTTTAAACTCTAATTTTGTAAAAATGACATTTCCTGTTTTTAATGCATTGTATGATGCTGCAGCTGAATACAATGATAATCGTGATGAACAAATGAGAATGGATCTAGTTGATGGCCATATCATAGCAATTGATCTAAGTGAGCCAATGGATAGAATTGTAGACAAAGATGAGGATTTGGATTTTCTGGATGATTACAAGCTAATGAATCCATACATCCTCAAAATTGCACGAGACAAGATTGCTAAAGGCGGAGACGAGGTTCTCAAAAACTTTGAAGAGGGATTCAAAGATGCTCGGATAGGCCAGTATATTGACACTCAACTAAAACAAAAACCAACCAATATTACAGAAGAAGAGATGAATCAGTGTTATAAAAAATATCGTGCAGTGATGGGAACTGCTGGACGAAATATGGCCCTTGGCAAAAATCCATTGGGCGAAATTTTCTATCTTGGTATGGCACGAGCAGCTGAAGGAGTTGGGTGTGGAAATGAAATTGAAGACTCTATCAAAAATGGATTTTTAAAAATTCCATCATGGCCCCTTTACTACTCTTTATTGGCAAATGATGTCAAAAAGGGATTAGAATTGACACTTGAAAAAGCAAACTTGTATCTTAAAGATGCAAGACTTGCAATTGAATTGTTACCTGAAGACTTTAGTCATCGTGAATTTCTAGATTTTCTATTCTTAACCGTTGAACATTACAATCACTACTGGTACAATCAACTCTCAAAGGCAAACATGTGGGACAAGTTTACTGAAAATCTTCCAAAGTGATGTATTATGATGTGGTCTGAAAAACATCGACCTCAAAGCATTTCTGATATGATTGGAAATGAAGAGGCTCGAGCAGCACTTGTTGAATGGTTTGCAAAGTGGAAAAAAGGAACAAAACCAATTCTGCTTGTTGGCCCTCCAGGAATTGGAAAGACTACAATTGCAAATCTAGCTGGAAAACAGTTTGGATATGACATGATCAGTCTTAATGCAAGCGATGTTAGAAGTAAATCAAGAATTTCTGAAGTATTGAATCCCGTTTTAGGAAACATTAGTGTCCTTGGAAGTCCAATGATCTTTGTTGATGAAGTTGATGGAATTCATGGAAGAGCAGACTTTGGTGGTGCTGAAGCATTAATCAAAATTCTCAAAGAGCCAACTGTTCCAATAGTTCTTGCTGCAAATTCTGATATTTCAACTAAAATGAAAAGCATCAAAAAGGCTACAAAAACAATCTACTTTAGACCGCTCCCACCACGACTTTTACGACTACATCTTGGAAATATTCTAAAAAAGGAAGGTGAAAAACTCAGCCCTGGCTCTCTTATCAAAATCATTGATGAATCAAGAGGTGATATCCGTTCAATGATAAATTCTGCTCAAGCATTGGTTGGTGGATTTAACCCTCAAACCGAAAAGTCATTTGAAACACTAGATGTTGAATCTGGGGTTAACGCATTCTTTAAGGCAAATTCACTTGATGAGGCACGTAGTGTAATCTATTCCATGTCAATTGATCCTCGTGAAAAAATTAATGCGTTTTATTCTAGTATTATTACAAGTAATCTTTCACAGCAAGACATGGCAAAGATGCTTGAAGTAATTTCTGAAGCTGATATGCTTTATGGAAAAATTTTCAAAACTCAGGAATGGAGACTATTGCGATATCTTGATGCAACCTTGTTAAAATTGTACAAAAAAGGAACATCTGTTAGGTATTCACAGTATAATCTTTCATGGCCAATTTTGAATAGATTACGCTGGGATGGACGAAGTCTCAAATCACTTGGACAAGTTTTGGCAAAGAAATTTCATATCTCTCGTAGTTCTTTTGCAACATTTTACTTGCCATACATTTTGTTTATGATAAAGAACAAAAAACTTGAACTTGAAGTTGAAGAAAGCTTTGGTGATATTATTGAAAAGGAGATTGAAAGATTATGAGCTGGCGAAAAATTACCATGAAGTTTCCTGGAAAATGCATTGTATGTAATGAAAAAATTGAAAAAGGTGATCTAGGATTATGGGCAAAAGACGTTGGCGTAAAGCATGAAAAATGTGCGGAGATCAAAGAGCTAACTTGTGGTGTTTGTGGTGGTCCAGCTGGATGTACACAATGTGAATTTCATGAAAGTTGTGATTTAGAAACAGTTTCACAGCTATGTATTTGCAAAAAATGTGAATCAAAGTCTGATTCATTTAATTTGTATCAAAAATCAGTAATGAAAAAATTTCATTTACTAAACATTTCATGACAAGAAATTCTTAAAAGCGTTAGGTATGAGAATAACACTTGATGACATGCTGTGTATTACTTTGTAGCTAAATGTAATGAAAATGTTCTTTTTCTAGGATCGGTATTACTAGATACTATTTGGGAGCGAAGCTGTGATTGCAAAAGAAGATGAAGCACTATTTCGTGT
>JBHIUX010000140.1:0-2466 GCA_042138065.1 Nitrosopumilaceae archaeon | reverse complement strand
TCCCTTCTTGAAGCGATCAAATAGTCCGACCATGACTTATTGAATCGTACATAAAGGACGTTATTAAATATACGAATCCTTTGAAATTTTTCCCCCGCATCAAAAAATCTCGTTTTTTTGAAATTTTTTGAAGTGAAACAGTCGTTCCGCTTTGTGTTCCGCTTTAACGTTTCAAAATGTCCCTCATAAAGCAAGCAGTCGTATAGTATGCCATGTCAAAACAACAATACAGGTCCGAAATGGGCATCATGGGTGATATCCTTGACGTTACCATGGAAGGTGGACGTAATGGAGTCATCGTATCTGCAATTTCAAGAAGGGCAAACCTCTCACATTATGCCGTACTAGACAAATGTGATAAGCTTGTCACTGCTGGATTGGTAGAATCCGTAAAAAACGACAGAAATCGAGTCTTTATGATTACTGAGAAAGGACTTCAATTTTTCCAGGAATTCAGAAGATTTCAGAGTCTTGTCGAATCCATGAATCTAAGGTATTAAGCAAAAATGAATCAACAAATGAAACCTCTACATAGGCAGGAGTCTATCCTAGAGGATGGAATGCTTTTTGTAAGGACTGAAAGTATTCTCCAAACGATGGCTAAAGTGCCCATTCTTTTGGCTGGCTTAATAATAATGGCAGTTGCAATGCCATTTCAGAATTCATTTAGCTCAACCAAGACCATGGATCTAATTATTTATTCTGATGGTTCAACCCACGTTTATTCAGAAATTGGTGTAGATGCTTTATCAGCAAACTTCACATTGAATCTTTTTGGTAATGAAATTGACAACTTCGTAGCAATTGGCGAAAATGATGATTTGCTTTCTGCCAAAATTACAAACGATATTGCCACAATTGGCACATTTGGCTCATCTACAATTTCAGTAAATTATGATATTCACAATTTAGTTTCAAAGGAGGGAAGAATCTGGACATTTAGTTTGGATGCCCCCACTGATTATACTCTACTGATGCCAGAAAATTCTGTAATTGTTGGAATGAGCGCTTTGCCATTAAACATGGAACTTGTAGATGAGAGAACTAGACTTTTACTCTCAAGTGGTCCATCTGAGATAAACTATGTTTTTGCAGCACCAACACAATTTCCACCAACAACCACACCAACACCTCAGAATGAATTTGATAGTGCCTTAATTGTAATTGGTGGTGCTGTTGCAGCAGCTGGTGCAATTGGAGCAATATTTCTAAAAAGATCTCAAAAGAAACCTCAAAAAATCTCAACCACCATTTCTGAAACTGGAAAACCACTTGAACCTGAAACAATTTTCAATTTACGTCCTGATTTACGAGAGGATGATAAAGAATTGATTAATTTTATTTTCAATAATGGCGGTCAAGCACTTGAAAGCGAATTAAGAAAGAAATTCCTTCAACCTAGAACCACAATGTGGAGAGCAGTAAAACGACTTGAAAGACAAGGAATTATTGAAATTGAAAAAAAGGACTTGCAAAATTTGGTCCGAATAAAAAAAGAATTGGAGGATGAACAATGAAAAAAGTAGTTTCTGCCGGTCTTTTGGTGTTGGTTGCTAGTATGGTGTTTAGTGGAATGCCAATTTCTGCTGAGGCTCAGACTGACCTAAACATTTTGGTAAAAATCGCATCACAGGCACAAAGAGAAGTAAAACAACAAATATCATCTTCTTCTTCAGACGAGATAAAACAATTGTTTAGAGAAGCATCACAACAAGTTGTTCTACTTGAAAAAGCGTTAGAAAATGATGATCCTGCATCAGCAAAACAACATTTTCTAAATGCTATGAAAATGTTCAAAAGAATCACTCAGATGATTTCTTCTGACAGTCCTACTCAAGAAGTTCAATCTGCAGATGTTGCATCATCTTCAACTCATGATTATGGCAATGAACTCAAACGAATCCAAAAATTCATTTCCTCACTAAAATCAATAGCACAAAGTAAATCAGTAAGTTTTGATGAGGTTGACCGGTTAGTTGTCCTGGCTGAAAAACAAATCAGGAATCATGATGGAGAAATAAAAACAACAATCAAACAACTAAAAGATGCTCTTGAAAATATTCAAAAAGAACTTCGTCAACATGCCTCCAAAACAACCAACAATAAAACAATCAATTTCTTCAAAAACATGATTGACAGGTTAGAGAAAAGAGGTGCCGATCAAGAATCATTGGATGATGCCCGAGATATGCTATATGATTACGAGCAGCAAATTGCTGATGGTAATTATGATGATGCTAAAAAATTAAAAAATAAACTAACTCAACTTATCAGAGAACTTTACAACGCTACATCATAATTATCACAAACTTCATATACATTTTTGAGATGATGTTTGTAAATGGCTTCTAAGGCAATTTGCGTTGGTGTCGGAATCCCAATGATGGTAGTTGGGGGATTAATTGCATTGTTATGGGCACCTGCTGAAGCTGAAATGGGAAGCACTGTAGAATTTGTTGGAAGTCT
>JBHIUX010000139.1:0-2499 GCA_042138065.1 Nitrosopumilaceae archaeon | reverse complement strand
ATATTTATCAAAGTCAATTCTAGGATTGTCTTTAAAGTTGGTTCCCATTTTGAATCATGGAAACTAGATTACTTTAGTATCTAAGCTTGTGTTTGTAAACTAAATTACTAACATTTTCACATAGTATTACTATTCGGAAAAGGGTTATACGGTATTGATTTTTCGCAACTTGTATTCTTTTTGTAACTTGATTGCAGTTAGTGCATTGAATCCAAATATTATTGCCAAACCAAGATACGCCAAGGTTTGACTGTACTCAATTAGTACAGCTGAGACCCCAGAGCCAACAACGCTTGGCAGCAAAGACAATGCATACAACCACCAACCACAACATCCAAGTGGAACTAGAGAAAAAAAGGAGAAAAACGAAGTAGCAGCTGTGCTTCCAGAGTTTCCACCAAATGCTTTTTTCTTGACATTTAGTTTGCAGCCAAGCATTTTGCTTTTCTCTGCAAGAAACATTTGCAGGCCAACTCCACCTCCCATGCCAATTATTACTATAGAGTTTAGCTCAAATGCCGCACTAATGGCAGCATCTGGTGGCAATGCTGGAGTTGTAACTATTACAACTGTAAGATAAGCAGCAACTGTGATTGCGCCAAAAATGATTCCTTTCTTAATTGGCCTCAAGAAGAGTCACCATACACTTGTGTCTCAGGATGAAATGCCACCCATTCAAACCAGAATCCAGGATTAAATCCAAGTCGTGTCAGTTGGGCTCCTTCAAGTTCACCTGAAACTGCAACACCGTCATAATTCCATTCAGAGTTTGTTCTAGTGTCAATGATTTTGTTGTCTTTGTATGCAAACTCTAGAATTTGACCATCAACCAGTCTATCAAATGCTCTTGCATTACCTGAATAAAGAGATGCTAGTAAAATTGGTTCATTATTTATCTGATCATTAATTACTATAGAGGATTCCACATCTTGTTGTTTGTATGCTTTGAAAACTGTTCCTTCATGAAATCCTAAAATGATTTCTTTTGGATGCATTCTATCGTCTCTATGTTCTACTGGAAAAATTATTCTGGGATCTGTGTAATAATCACCATAAGGATCAACACCATATGCTCTAACGTGTCCAGTGTTTGTAGTCAATACTACAGTGTCAGGATGAAGTTTTTTCCAATCACCCCAAGAAATAACATCAAATGGAATAATTTTCAGGCTTTGTCCAGTTAACTCGCCTTTTATTGCAAGACCCAATCCCTGACTCCAATAAGTTCCAGTCATTCTGTCATACATTACCAAATTGCTATTGTACAATTTTCCAGATGTTCCAAACTCTACAGCCTGACCATCTAAAACTCGCTCAAAAACTTGGTTTGTAAAACAAAGAGGACAGTAGGTAACAGCTACTGGAGTTCCGCCAACATCATCATTGACTATTTCATGCCAAACCAAAATTGAAAGAGGATAGGCTTTTGCTTCTCCATTAATTTCTAAACCAATAACAACATCAGAGTCTGTAACATGATTTTCATTTTCAGCATCTGTAAATTTAGGATCATCAATTGAAGGAATACCATCTGGTGGAGGTCCTCCACTTTTGATTTTATCAAGAGGTACAATGTGTTTTTCTCCATTTGTGACAAGTATCTCATATTCAATTGGCGGTACAGGTTGTGTGGAGGAAATTGTGACTTTGTTTTCAGTTGGAGATTGTACATCTACAGCAGTATCTGAAGATTCAGAGCCATTAACAACAATTCCTAAAACAGCAACTGCAACAATTCCAGCGATTACAGGAATGACGTATTTCAAATTCAAATTTGATTGAAAACGTCTTTTTAATTGTTAAAAGCATTTGTCCAAATGTTCAGAAAATTCTTTTTTAATTTAGTTTTTTATTAAATTCTTTTAAAAATGTCTTGATTTTTGGTTTTGGGATTACTGCACCGCATGCTTTATCGTGCCCACCTCCAGAGCCACCCAGTTCTGTAGATAGTGCGTTAATGATTTTGCCAAGATGCACCTTACAATTCTTTGAACCTCGAACTGAGACAGCATAAATTCCATGATCAACTCGTTCTTTGTATGCCACCCCAACATCTTTGCCTGATAGCCCAAGAACAAAATTTACAGCACCACTTGCACCAGAATCTGAAAGCTCCATGTAGCCAAAGTTCTTCATCGTTTTCATGTCTTTTTTGACTTTGGCAATCATTTTTGCTAATTTTTCTACCTGGATTTGTGCAAATTCAAAAGCATTTGGAATGTCATGAGGATATTTTGATTCTGAAAGCTCCTCAACCAAATACAAAAGATAATCAGGATCTTTTTGATGCCCAACTATATTGTAAGTAAGAACCGTTGCGCTGATTAAGGCAAATTGCCTGTCAAAAATTTGTAATAGTTTGGAACCAAGTGGACGATCTTCCATATAGTCAGTAATTGCAGCACACGCTGCGATAAATGCGGCATGATCAGATAATTTTGTTTTAAATTTATCATACGCTAAAACGGTAGTACATTCATTGGTGTTGTGAATCATTTT
>JBHIUX010000138.1:0-2550 GCA_042138065.1 Nitrosopumilaceae archaeon | reverse complement strand
CATAGTATGTCCATCACTGGCTTTTACGTAAGTATCGTATACGTGAATTTCCATATAATAATTGACAAATAAGGGATATTTAATTCAAAGAACTAGTTTACTCATGAAACACACAATAGAGATTGTTATTCCAAAGGCAGAAAATATAGAGATAGAACTTGATAATTCAAACTCGCCAAATACTGTGAAAAAATTTGTTGAAAACTTACCATTTACTGTTGGACTGAACATCTGGGGTGAAGAAATTTACACGGATGAATCTCCTATCAAAGAACATGAAGAAAATGCAAAATCACTTGTTGCATTAAACGATGTTGCTTATTGGCCATCAGGAAAAGCAATCTGTTTGTTTTATGGAAGAACCCCAATTGGAAACAAAGATGAAATCAAACCTTATTCTCCTGTAAACATAATTGGAAAAATTGTAAAACCAAAAAAATCTATTCTAACAAAAATCTCAGATGGGGATAAAGCTACTTTTCAGCTCAAGAAATAACAATTGGAATTTCTATAATTTCAGGTTCTAAAAAAAATGCTTTTAGATCATTTGATTCGCCAGATGAAATGACCCACACAACTGGATTTGTGTACATGAATTTCTTATCAGTACTTGAGGGAAAAGCATCTGACCCAGGATGGGAATGAAAAATTCCAACAATATCTAGATTTTTTTCTTCGGCAATTTTGTATGCCTTAAGTAATTCCTCATTTGAGATGGTAAAATTCACCGGAGACTCATCAATGTTTTTGGCTAGAAATACCTCCTTCACTATGCTTTTTTCATTCTCTATGTTGCCATACAAAATAGCACATGATTCATTTGGTTTCCATTTTGAAGCATGATTTAACAAAAGATCTTTTTGATCTTTTGAAATAACAATTGATTTTTTCAAAACTATTCTGCTATAACAGTACCTAGCATCCATGGATGTACTATGCAATAGTAATCATATGTTCCAGCAGAACTAAATGTCTGATGAAATGAAGCTCCTGTAGAAATTATTCCTGAATCAAATAATCCATCAGGTCCACTAGTTGGTGTTCCAGATGTTACAGTGTGCACTTGTTCATCATTATTCATCCATGATACAGTTTTTCCAATAGCTACTGTGATCAAGTTAGGTTCATAGTACACTTGGCCAGGTTGTTGAAATCCCGCCCCTTGAGGAATTGAAACTACGGAAGATTCTTCTTCTACTAGTTCTTCAATAACAAGATATGCAGTCATCCATGGGTGGACAATACACATGTATTCATATTCTCCAAGTGAAAGATCTGTTGTATCTAAAACAAATTTTTCACCTGCATTCAATAATCCAGAATCAAACGTTTCACCAAAATCTAATGAGCTTGTAACTGTGTGAGCAACTGAATCATTATTTATCCATTCTACAATATGTCCTTGCATTGTTTTGACTACATCTGGGTCATAATCTGGATTTCCTTGCTCTGCAGATCCTTCTAAAATTGAAACAGGGTGCACCATGACACCAGCTGGTATCTCCTCTACAATCTCTTCTACTTCTTCTGGAACCTCTTCTGACAATAGATATGGTGATGGACCATATACACCAAAAGCAACAAATGCTAAAATTCCAGAAACTGCAGCTAAAATGAAAATTGCCGCAACCGGTTTCATGTACTGTGGCATCTTCATTGCAACATAAGCAATCACAATTGATGGAATTGCTATAATCATCATAAGACTAGCAAATGTTGGCAACGTACTGATTGTGTTTTGTGTAAACGCAAACATTCCAAATGCTAGCGCTATTGATAAAATTACTAAAGTAGTCGCTTTTGCTTTATTGCTAGTTGAAACCCCACCTTCTAAAATTCCAGCTGACAAGAAAATGAGTCCAACAAACATAGTAAGTCCTGTAAGTGCATGCATTCCATCAACAAAGGTATGTGCAATTCCTGCATAAGATACTGTAACCCCAGCTAATCCTATCGCCGTAAGCCCCATTCCAGGCATCATGAGGTCCCAATTACTCATTCGTAGTAGCTCGTCTCTGTGAGATACTTAATCCTTTTGAAAAAACAAAGATCAGCAAAGTCGAAGAAATTAAATCCCCATACAAAAAGCTAGAAGAGGATTGGGATTAAAAGAGATTTTTGAGATATCAAAACCCCGCATTATCGTACTTTTGGTAATTACGGCAGTTACATCTATGTATGCTGCTAGTAAACTAATTGGTCCAGAACTCGATAATTTGGGACTAGTTCATATTATTATTGCAGGCTCTCTCGCATCAGCTGGTTCTAGTGCACTAAACCATTATTACGACAGAGACATCGATCCAAAAATGCAAAGAACAAGTACAAGACCAATTCCTTCTGGAAGACTCAAAGCAAGTCATGCATTAGTATATGGTCTTGCTGTTAGCTGCGCATCTGTAATCTATGCATATTTTGCACTAAATCCAGTTGCAACATTTTTCATAGCGCTTGGAATTTTCTTTTATGTTATAGTGTACACCGTGTGGCTAAAGCGACTCAACACATCAAACATTGTGATTGGTGGATTTGCAGGAAGTGCAGCATCAA
>JBHIUX010000137.1:0-2565 GCA_042138065.1 Nitrosopumilaceae archaeon | reverse complement strand
GAACTTGTAATGTTAGAATTTCATCGTGAAAATAGAATGCCATTACATATTAAAGATGTTGGAATTATCTACGACACATCTGTTCATGACATAGATACCGCTATGTGGCTTTTTGATGAAACACCTGAGGTTGTATTTGCTAAGGCTGGTAAGATAAAACATGAGCATGAAGATTTTGCAAGCATAATGCTTGGATTCAAAGATAATAAAGTTGCAATTATTTCATCAAACTGGGTAACCCCAACAAAGGTTCGTCACTTTGGTGCAGTGTGCACTGAGGGAATAATCTCATCTGATTTTCTCACACAAGAAATTATTGTTGAGACAAAAGACTCTACAGAAAAACCAAAACATGAAAAACAAGAACCACTTTTGTTAGAAATTCAAAATTTTCTTGGCTCCATTGATGGAAAAAATGAATTAATAGTAAAACCCGAACACGCAGTAAATGTCACAAAAATTGCCGAAGCTGCACTTTTATCAAGTCAAAAAGGTACCCCAATCTATCTAGATCTAAAATGAAGAAAAAAATGATGGAAATCCTTGTCTGTCCAATTGATAAGCATTTTCCACTTGAAATTTTTGAATCAAATTCAAAAGAAGACCTAGTTATAGAAGGTGCTTTATACTGCTCAGAGTGCTCACGTTTTTATCCAATTTTGGAGGAAATTCCAATATTACTGCCTGATGAGTTAAGAGATAAAAAACAAGATATGGATTTTTTAAAAAATAACATGAAAAAATTTCCTGAAAAAATAATTAAGCAAGCTTCTCCATGGCATTTGTGATATCTTTTGGTTACCAATTCTGTTTCTGAAAAAGCAAAAATAGGAAAAAATGTCAAAATTTGGAATTTTGCATACGTTGGTGATGACGTAGAAATTGGAGACAATGTGAAAATTGGATCACTAGCTCACATTGATTATGATGTAAAAATTGGAGAGAACTCATTGATTGAAGGCATGGTATACATTCCTCCATTATCCAGAATTGGGAAAAATGTTTTCATTGGACCTGCCGCTGTTCTTACAAATGATCCTTACCCAAGAAGTGATAAAATGATTGGTGTAACAATTGAAGACGGTGCAATTATTGGAGCACGAGCAGTTATCAAAGCAGGCGTAAACGTTGGAAAAAATAGTGTAGTAGCTATGGGTTCTGTTGTGATAAAAAATGTTCCAGAAAATGCTGTTGTCGCTGGAAATCCTGCTAAAGAAAAATTTTCAAGAAAAGAATATGATGAAAAACATAGTAACTGGAATCAAAATTAAGATTTAATCTCTTTACGAAATATCCAGTTTTTCATTTTGGACAAAATTAAAATCCAAATAACAACTAAAATTACTGCTATTAGTGCCTTAATTCCTGAGGAAAATATTTGATCAAGTTCTCCATAACCAGTAACCGAAATTGGTCCCAAAATTGTAACTATTATTCCGCCACCAATTATAATTAAAATCCACATTATTCCAATAAATACAAAAACTGAACCTTTCATATTGTAATCTCCATCATAATCGCAGAAATTATTGCCAATATTCCTGAAAAGATGGCTAGTTTAAAAATAACATAACCAACTTGTTTTTCTGAAAGTGGACCTCCTGCAAGAATCAATCTTACAAGAGTTATTGGAGCCTTTTTTTCTGAAGTTGCTTTTAGTTTGTAATCACCTGTGATTTCTACTGGCTTTTCTTTGATTTGTCTATGTTCTACTATTCTTTTCATGCTTGATAGGAACAAAAATGAGTTTATCACTGCTGGTAAAAGAGCAATAGCAGCTACAATTTCTACCCCACCAACTATGGCAATTGTTCCATACATTGCACCAAATGTTAGTGCACCAGAATCCCCAGGAAAAATCCTACTAGGAAATTTATGATATTTGTAGAATGCCAAGGAAACAAAACCTAATGGAAGACTTGCTATGGCAATTTCATAATTTTGTATAACAAATAAACAAATTGTTAAAGAAAAACTTGCAATGATCATAAATCCACTTGCTACTCCATTTAATACATCAATTGAATTGATGGTATTTCCAGTAATTGGAATCATCACAAAAATTATTGCAATATACAATAATGGAATTTTTACTTCACCAAAAAGTGGAAATGCAAGATCAGAGTCATACGCTCCTAGTAAAATTATTGGAATAGCTGCAACACCGAGTGCTAATGGTTTGAACCATCCACTCATTACTTTTTTATCATCAATTAGTCCTATAATACAAGCAATTGAAGTAGTAATAATAATGGCAATGATCTCATTTGTTGGAAAAAAAGCAAGCAATGAAAACTCTGATGCTAATATTCCTGAAATTATTGAAGGGCCTCCAGGTCTTACCACCATCGCTCCCCCTTTTCTGTGATAATCTTTTACTTTCTGATTTCGTTTTTCAAGATCCCTTATCAATAATGGAGTTGTTAAATAAACAACAAAGAATGCAATAACTGATGTTACTACTGCTGCGATGATTTCTTGTTCCAATTATCTACCTTTTCGTAATTGAGACTTGATGTTATCTGCAAGTGTTGAGCCAATTTTATCAATCTCTGCTAATTTTTT
>JBHIUX010000136.1:0-2582 GCA_042138065.1 Nitrosopumilaceae archaeon | reverse complement strand
CTAATGAAAAAATTGCAAAATTAGTTTAGATTTTGCCTTTTTTGTATAGCATTTCAGCTAACAACACTGCACCTTTTGCAGAGCCCATTTTTTTGTTATGACTAAACAACATGTACTTTAGTCCGTGGTCAAACAATTCCTCTTTCTCTACTCTGCCAATTGTGGTAGTCATTCCACCTCCAACCTCACGTTCCATTCTTGGTTGTGGTCTTGTTGGATCATCATGAAATGCATAATAATGTTCAGGAGCTGATGGTAAACCAGCTGTTGAAATACTTTTGTTTGATTCATTGTAAAGCTCTTTTGCTTTTTCTGGATCAACATCTTTTTCTGTTTCAACAAAAACTGATTCAGTGTGACCATCAATTACTGGAACTCTAGTACAAGTACAACTAACTTTAATATCTGCATCTTCAATCTTTCCGTCTTTTAGTTTACCAAGAATCTTTCTTGTTTCTTTTCTAACCTTTCCTTCTTCTTTTGGAATGTATGGTAGAATATTATCAGTGATGTTCATTGCACCAACACCTGGTGAACGACCACCTCCTGAAATTGCCTGCATTGAAGTCATCAAAACTTTTTTTGCACCATATTTTTCATAAAGTGGTTTTAATGTAATTGCAAGACCGGTTGTTGTACAATTTGGAAGTGGTGCAACCCATCCTTTCCAGTTTCTATTTTTTTTCTGGGCATCTAAGAGCTCAGCTTGTTCATCATTAACACCAGGAATTAGAATTGGAACATCCTCTTCATATCTATATGCAGAACTAGTACTGATTACTGGTACTTCAGCTGCAAATTTTGTTTCAATATCACGAGCAGCACCTGCCTCTATTGCAGAGAATACTAGATCTAATTGCGATGCATCAATCTCATCAATTTTTTTTACAGTCATTTCTTTAATGTACTCTGGAATTTCTCCACCAACCTCCCATGACACTACGCCACTGTTTGGATCGCGAATTGCATCAGTGTATTTTTTACCAGCAGATCGTTCAGAAGCTGCAATTTGAGTAACCTCAAACCACGGATGATTCTCTAGGGACTGTACAAACTCTTGTCCAACCGATCCTGTGACTCCTAGTATAGCTACTTTCTTTTTCACGAACCATTTTGCTAAGGATTCAATTAATAATCCTTTATCGTATTTCCTTGCGTTGAAACTGAATCAAAACATAGCATCTCACAAACCGGTTTCACATGGGGGCAGATATTCTGTAAAAAACCCATCTCCAGACCTTTTGGATTATAGCTCAAACATCAATCCCCTTGGAGCCCCGCCCATGGTCAAAAAGTACCTAAAAACAAAACTAGGCTCTATTTCCGAATACCCTGATTCAGATTCTGTAAATCTACGCAAAGCGCTTCAATGGTATTGTAAAACTCCACATGACCAGATTGTAATTGGAAACGGAGCAACTGAAATAATTTACAATTTTTGCAAAGCATTTTTAAACAAAAAAACCTCCGTACTAATTCCTATTCCAACGTTTGGTGAATACGAAGCTGCCGTAAAGCTTTCAGGAAGTGCAATAATTTTCTTTAAAACAATGAATTTAGAAAACGATCTTGAAAATTTTCTTAAAAAAATTCCAAAAAAAGGATGCGTTTTTGTCTGCAATCCAAACAATCCAACTGGAAAACTAACTTTAAAAAGAAACATGCTAAAGATAATTCAGACTGCAAAGAAAAATTCATCTCTAGTATTTGTAGATGAATCATTTATTGAGCTAGTACCTAATTCAAATCAATCTGTAATAAAACTCATAAAAAAATATCCAAATCTTTTCATTTTACGTTCCATGACAAAATCATTTGGTTTAGCTGGAATTCGTATTGGATATGGAGTTGGAAGTAAAGAAATAATTTCAATTCTTAATAATCTAAAAATTCCATGGAATGTTAGTGGGTTGGCTCAAGACGCTGCAGGAGCTGCACTTTGTTCTGTCTCATATCTTGATAAAACAAAAAAAATTATAAAAAAAGAATCAAAATATCTAAGAAATTCTATTTCAAAGATCAATGGTTTTCAATGCCATGATACTGCAGCCAATTTTATTTTAATCAAAACAAAACAAAACTCAAAAGATATACAAAAAAAACTCTTAAAGAAAAAAATTTTGATACGTGATTGTTCTTCATTTCATGGATTAAATAATAATTATATTAGAATTGCAGTAAAAACAAGAAAAGAAAATAAAAAACTTGTAAAGGCATTGGAGAAAATTAAATGAAGACATTAATGATTCAGGGGACTTCTTCTGGATCTGGAAAAACAACATTAGTTGCTGCATTATGTAGAATTTTTTCAGATTCTGGAATGTGTGTTTGCCCTTTCAAATCTCAAAATATGTCAAACTTTTCCTACAAAAACAAAGATTTTGAGATTTCTCGCGCTCAGGCTATTCAGGCAATTGGAGCTCGTTGCAAAATTACGGCTGATTTGAACCCAATTTTACTAAAACCCTTAGGAAATTACTATAGTGAAGTGTTTCTACACGGAAAAAAATACAGGAAAATGCATGCCACAAATTATTACAAAAAATTTGTAAAAACAAAAGGACTCAAAGTTGTAATGGATT
>JBHIUX010000135.1:0-2591 GCA_042138065.1 Nitrosopumilaceae archaeon | reverse complement strand
GAACAGTTTTCACATATGGAGTTATTTTCTACAAAGCCTGGCGATACAGTAATAATCTTTGAACAAAAAAACCCTCACAATATTTTGCTTTCAAAAAATCTCAAAAAAGCTGGAATAAACGTTATCCAGCCAACAACAAAATATTCTGACAAAATTTCTCAATTTCTTTTTTACACATTTTTCTCACAGCTTGTACCTTTGTTTTTAGCAAAGAAAAAACAACAAAAAGAATGTCATTTTGTTACGGCAAAAAAATTACGAAAAATCAGTGATAGTATGATCTACTGATTTTTTTTCAGAAGGTTTAATACTAGAAATCTTAGGATTTGCAAATATGGCAAAATTCAAGTCAACAGATCAAGTCCTGAAAATTATCAAAAATAAGGAACAGATCCGAAATTTTGGCGTAATCGCTCACGTTGACCACGGCAAAACGACAATGAGTGATAGCCTTTTGGCCCATTCAGGAATCATTGCTCCTTCTGCTGCTGGCTCTGCCTTGGCTATGGATTTTGATAAAGAAGAGCAAGAACGTGGAATCACAATTTATCAAGCTAATGTCACATTACATTTTTCTCAAAAAGACAAAGAGTACGTAATCAACATGATTGACACTCCTGGACACGTTGACTTTAGCGGAAGGGTAATTCGTAGTTTAAGAGCAATTGATGGGGCAGTTGTGGTTTGTGATGCTGTTGAAGGAATTATGACTCAAACTGAGACGGTGACTAGAATGGCACTTGAGGAAAGAGTCAAACCGGTTCTTTTCATTAACAAAGTTGACCGACTCATAAAAGAATTAAGATTAACCCCTGAGAAAATGCAAGAGACTCTGGCAAATGTTGTTTCAAATTTTAATGAACTATTAGATACATATGCTGAACCGGAATACAAGGATAAATGGAAAGTTTCAATTCAAGAGGCAAGTGTAACTTTTGGTTCTGCAAAAGATAGGTGGGCTATCAATGTGGATTTAATGAAAGAAAAAGGAATTACCTTCAAAGATGTTATCGAAGCATATCAAAATGAAAAAGTTGAAGAATTAGTTGAAAAAGCACCACTTGCTGATGCTGTACTTGGAATGGTCGTTAAACATCATCCACCTCCTCACGTTGCACAAAAATATCGAATTCCAAAAATTTGGCACGGCGATTTAGATTCTGATATCGGAAAAGCACTTTTGGAATGCAAAGATGATGGACCGACTATAATGATGGTTGTTAACATGGTATTAGATAAGGCAGCAGGACCTGTTGCAATTGGGCGATTATTTTCTGGAACAATAAAGGATGGTCAAACAATTAACATAATTGATGCTAAACGTGAAGGACGTATTCAATCTGTAAACTTTTTCATGGGAAACCAAAGAGAACAAGTAGGAGAACTTGGAGCTGGAAATATTCCTGCACTAATGGGGTTGACAGAAGCTCGTGCAGGAAATACACTGTCATCTGTGAAAGATATTCAAATGTTTGAAGGAGTCAAATACATTTCTGAACCTGTTGTCCAAGTGGCAATTGAACCAAAGCATCCAAAAGACTTACCAAAACTCGTAGAGGTTCTCAAACAACTAACAATCGAAGACCCTAATTTGGTCGTAAAAATTGATGAAGAAAGTGGTGAAACAATTGTTGCAGGAATGGGTGTACTCCACCTAGATATTGCAACTCACAGAATTCAAGATGCTAAAGTCGATATTGTTACATCTGAGCCTCTTATCAACTACCGAGAAACGGTAAAGGCCACATGTGAACCAATAATGGCAAAATCTCCAAACCGGCACAACAAGATCTTCATGAAAGTAGAACCATTAGAACCTGCAATTGGTGACATGCTACGTTCTGGCCAAATTAGTGAGATGAAAGACAAGAAAGAGATGACTGAACTTCTAAAGAAGGAAGGCTGGGATACTGACACGATTAAGAGAATCATGAAGCTTGACTCTCGTGGAAATGTTATGATCAATGGAACAAAAGGAGTTCAGTTTGTGCAAGAATCAACTGACTCGATTAATTCTGGATTTGATGAAGTAATGAAGGAAGGCCCTCTTTGCAAAGAACAGATGAGAGATTGCAAATTCACCTTTACCCACTTTGTACCTCATGAAGATCCTGCTCACAGAGGTTTATCGCAACTAGGACCAGCATCAAGACGTGCATGCATGGGGGCACTTTTGACCGCTGGTACTGCTATTTTGGAACCTATATTGGGAATAGAAGTTAGAGTTCCAACTGATCTTGTAGGAAATGTTGCAACAGTTCTTTCTGGAAAACGTGGTAAAGTTTTGGATATGATGCAAAAAGGAGCACTAAGCATTGTAACAGGTGAGCTACCTGCATCTGAGACATTTACATTATCTGAAGAGATGAGAGGCCAAACAGCAGGAAAGGCAATGTGGAATACTCACTTTAAAGCATGGGCCGAAGTCCCAAAATCAAAATTATCTGAAATGATTTCTGAGATAAGAAAACGAAAAGGATTGGCACCAGATCCACCTAATGTTAGCGAATTTATCGATAAAGAATAAAAAGGCAAAGCCCCCCTCCCACGCACGAAAACACACCAGACTTCGTAATATGGAACGTTATGAT
>JBHIUX010000134.1:0-2613 GCA_042138065.1 Nitrosopumilaceae archaeon | reverse complement strand
CAGTTACGATGTTTACTTCCTTTGCATGGTATGACAAAACTATGGAGCCAGTATCTGAAACCAATTTCATACTACCTTCAAGATTTTTCCATGTCCCCTCCAAGTAGAAATAGTGTTGTTGAAAATTATCTGGAAGTGAATATGTTACTACATTGTTTGGACTAAATCCCTCCGAATTTCCTAATTGATTTCTACCTGATGCGAACTTATATCCAAAATACAATTCTGGAGTTCTAAATGAAGTATGTTGAAATTCTTCAATATCAACTAATGATTCAGCAGAAACTAACTGCATTCCTAAAGCTAACGCTCTTTCATCAAGAAGCTGCTGAATAATTTTTTCAGTTTCTTGGTATGCCCCTTCACCAATATGATCATACCTTATGTATCCTTCATGATCAGCAAGATATTTTCTTGGCCAGTATCTATTTTCAAATGCTTTCCAAGTTTCCTTATCATTATCTAAAACTACAGGATATGTGATACCATGTTTGTCAACTGCCATTTTCACATTGTTTAGATCTTTTTCAAATTCAAATTCAGGAGAGTGTATTCCAATAATTAATAACCCATCATCAGCATATTTGTCATTCCAGGCAGTGATGTATGGTAATGTTCTAACACAATTAATGCAGCTATATGTCCAAATGTCATACAATACAACTTTTCCCTCGATTTCTTTTTCTAATTGTTCTGGCGTTGTGTTAATGTAATTAGCAATACCCACCAAGTCTGGTGCCATTTTGAATCTTGATTTATCAATACTAGTAACTTGGATTGAACCTTCTTCATTTTTGGTAACGGTTTGAGATTGTTCAAACGTAGTTGATTCTAATGTAGAAAATCCTACACTAATTCCTGCAACCACAGCTACTATTGCAATTCCTAAAATTATAGCAGTTTTTAACTCTGTTTTCATTTAATCACCCTAATACCAATAAGTCATTTAGTAATGGAAAACTAGCAATAACTGCCAACTGATTTGTGAGAACTAGAATTCCTAAAACTATGATAAATGCACCAAGAATCACTGAATAATATTTTAGATGTTTGCTCATAGAACGAATAATTCTTGTTGCACGCGAAAAGAATACTCCAATTAGTATGAATGGTATTCCCAATCCTAGCGAATATACTAAAAGTAGATTAAATGCCATTGAAGGGGTAGTAGCTGCCAAAGTAAGTATTGTTCCTAATATTGGACCAACACAGGGAGTCCATCCTGCCGCAAATGCTAGTCCAAACACAAATGACATTGGATAACTTGCCTTTGATCTTTTGGGAAAAAACTTCTTTTCTAAATTTAGTGATTTTAATTTAGTGCTAAGAATTAGGAATCCACCAAATCCAATTATGATGATTCCCCCAATTTGATTAAATCCATCAATTAGATCTAAATTTCCAAGCGTACTGTTGATAATTACTCCAAGTGTTGAAAAAACAACTGAAAAACCCAGTACAAAAAATACAGAATTTAAAATAATATTTGTCCTGTTTATTGAGATTGTTTTTGTACCATTTTTCCCGCCTAACTCCGTGAGAGTTGTCCCAGAAATATATGCCAAAAACGCAGGAACCATAGGGAGTATGCATGGTGCTACAAATGAGCCAAGTCCCGCAAGTGCAGCAATGGCCAGTGTTATTTCTGACATAAGTCAAACTCACGATTTTTACATTAAAGCCTTATTCCAGATCTTACCCATATCTACAATTGCTTTTTATTCGAGAATAAAATAGCGAGGAATATGAACAAACGGTTGATTATTGTAGGAATAATTCTTGGCTCTATAGTTACAATAGCGTTCTTTTTAGGCTCACCAATGTTTGGTGGCTTTGACATGATGAGATAATCAAAACACATCAAATTTTTGTTCAGCAGAATCAAAAACATCCAAAGCTTTCTCAATATGGTTTTTTGATAACCATGAAGTGACAGATATTCTAATCCTTGCCTTGTTTTTTGGAACCGTTGGGTATCTAATTGGTTGGGCAAAAACACCATGGTCATAAAGATACTTTCCAAACTCTAGTGTTGTTTTTTCGTTTCCAATCACAATTGGGATAATGTGTGTTTTAGATTCAATGATGTATCCTAATTTTTTTAATCCTGAGGAAATAAATTGAACATTTTTCTGAAGTTTTTTCCGGTATTTTTCTCTATTAGAATTAAAACGCTTTAAAGAATATTCTGCAAGAAAACCTGGAAGTGCAGAAGTGTAGATAAATGATTTTGATTTGTTTATACATAAATCTACGATATTGTTTTCAGCTGCAATATATCCTCCAAAAGAACCCAGACCCTTACTTAGGCTGCTAACATACAAATCAATTTTTTTTGAAACCCCAAAATAATCAGCAGACCCTTTACCATCATACCCTACAGTAAAATCACCATGTGCATCATCTAGAATTGTGATTGCATTATTTTTTTCTGCAACTTTTGTAATGTCTTTTAGCTTTGCAAAGTCTCCATCCATGCTGAAAATTCCTTCAGTTATGATGAATTGTCTTTTGTGTTTTTTACTAATTTTTGATTGCAAATCATCAACATCGTTGTGTTTGTATACTGAAATCTCTGCGCCAGATAATCTGCATGCCTCAATAATGCTGGCA
>JBHIUX010000133.1:0-2627 GCA_042138065.1 Nitrosopumilaceae archaeon | reverse complement strand
TCTTTGCATGACTGTGAAAAATTAACCTCCTTCACGCGAACCAAAAAAGCAAGATCTTTTGCATTTTCTTTTGCCATGCTTAACGAGTCAGCATCTAAATCCAAAATTGATGCAACATTAAGAATGTCAGTTGGATTGTATCCTCTTTCTTTTCTTAATGTTTGAAGTCTTCGTGCCAAGTCTTTAATGAGGCCTTTTGCCATCATTTCCTTGTTTCTTGTAGTTGAAATAAACACAATTGTATTATCTCGTTCTGAAACTGCAAACCCTTCTTTTGCATCATAATCAACAACAAAGTCTTCTTTATCCAAAGAAATCTTTTCTCCATTAACATCAAAAGAAAATTTTCCATAGTTGTTCAAGCTATCAAAAATATCATTTGGACTTGTTTCTGAAAACATTTGAACTACTTTTCCCATATGTTGTTTTACTTTTGGGCCAATTTTTTTTCTTTCAAGCTCAATCTTTGGTGTTACAGGAAGTCCTAATTGCTTTAATTGTACAACCTGTTCTAATCCTTCTTTTGGTTCAATTTCTTTAATGTCAAATTTTTCTACATTTAGTTGTGAGATCAAAAGATTTGAAAGTGATTCTAGTTTTTCTTTTTGACCTTTATGAACACAAATTATTGCTTCATTTAATGGCCATCTTCGTTTTAGTTTGCCTTTCATTCTCGCTGCAGCAGAAATTGATGTAGCTTCTTTTAGAAGATCAAATGATTCCTCAATAGATTCATTTTGTAATGCGTTATCTGCTTTTGGCCAGTCCTCAAGTAGAATGCTTTTTTTCTTTGAAAACGTGCCTAAATAGAGGTATTCACTGGTATACGGACATAGTGGATGAATCAAAATATCTAGTATTCTTAATGTCTCATACAGCACTGAATAGATTGCAAATCGACGATTCTTTTTTTCTTCATCTTCTTCCCAAAGCTCCCCTCTAGTAATTGGAATGTAAACTTGGCTAAGCAGATTGATTATAAAATCTTCAATTGCTTTTGCAGCTTCATGATATCTGCATTTGTCATAAAGCTCACTTGTTTTTGTAATTAGTTTTTGTAGTTTTGATAAAATCCAAATGTCTGGAGATGACAAAAGATTTTTTTCTTTTGCCCATTGCGGTGTTAGACTAGAATCAAATTTATCATATTCACTGTTTTGTTTGAAATAAAGATGCAAGTGATATAGTGTGCTGACCACTTGGTAAGGCCTTGACATTAATTCATCTGTGCTAAAGTTTAATGGCTCTATGGGACTTGATTTCCAAATAAAATAAAAACGAATCAAATCAACTGGATATTTCTGTAATAGATCTATTGCATCAATCACATTTCCTAAACTTTTACTCATTTTGTTTCCATTTTTATCAAGAACATGTCCTTGAAACAAAAATGATTTGTATGGGGCAATTGCTGCATTGTTTAGAATTACATTTTCAATTAATAACGTATATGCCCATCCTCTTGTTTGGTCAATTCCTTCTGTAAAAAATGGTGCAGGAATTGTTTTTGAATATACTTCATCAGTTAAAGAAGAATAAGGTGCAGAACCACTGTTATGCCACGTATCTAAGACATATTGCTCTCGTTTTGTTTTTGTGCTGCCACATTTTTGGCATTTTATTTTTACATTGTCAATCCAAGGCTTGTGCAATTCAAATTCTGGACCATCAGGAAGTTCTACAGCTGCTTCTCTAATTTCTTTTTTAGAGTAAAACCAATTTTTGTTTTCACAATCTGCACACAACCACATTGGTAATGGACATCCCCAAAATCTTTCTCGCGAAATACACCAAGGATGTTTTTCCTTAATTATTCCCAAGAATCTATTTTTTGGAGGCTCAAAAAAATACTCTACTGCTTCTGCAGCCTGAATTGCCTTTTCTCCAAGCCTGTCAAGCTTGTAAAACCAGCCTTTTCTTGCCATCCATACTAGTGGATGCTTTGAACGCCAACATAGAGGGTACTTGTGTTTAATTTTTCCAATCCTGACTAGTGCATTTTTTTCTTTTATGTCATTTACAATTTTTTCATCTGCATCTCTAACAAACAGTCCTGAATATTTGCCAGCCTTTTCAGTAAACTTTACCTCATCGTTGATTGGATTAAAAATCTCTACCTTTCTCTTGTTTGCAATGTTAATGTCGTCTTCACCATTTGCAGGAGATAGATGCACAAGACCACTTCCTGCAGTAACATCCACAAAATCTTCAGCTACTGCAACATGATAATTTTCATTTTTTGAGCATTCTTCAAGTCCTGGAATTTCATCTAAAAGTGGATGAATGTATTTTTTCCCTTCAAAATCTGAACCCTTGACAGTTTTTACAATAGAATAATCTTCAACCTTTGCTTCTTTGAGAAATTCTTCTAATCTAGTTTTTCCTATTACCCAAGTTTCATTTTCTACTTTGACATAATGATAATCCTCTTTTGGATTCAAACCAACCATTGCATCTGTTACCAGAGTAAATGGCATCGTAGTCCAAACGATTAGAAATGCATCTTCGTCTTGCAGTTTTACTTTGTAGTAAAGTGATGGATCTTTAACTTCTTCATATCCTTGATTGACTTCTGCATGACTAAGTGATGTTTGACAGCTAGGACAATACGCAATTACAGTATAATC
>JBHIUX010000132.1:0-2650 GCA_042138065.1 Nitrosopumilaceae archaeon | reverse complement strand
TAGTTAGCTCTTCAGGAATAGATGAAGAACTAATCAAAGAATTATCCAAAGATGTTCAGAGAGCACTTTTGCAATCAGACGTTAATGTCCGTCTAGTACTTGAGATTACAAAAAAGCTTGAAGAAAGATCCCTTAACGAGAATCCCCCTCCAGGGCTTTCAAGAAAAGATCATATTGTAAAAATTCTATATGATGAACTAGCAAAACTTTTGGGAAATGAAACTGAATTTTCTTTCAAACCTGGAACTTTAAACAAGGTCCTGATGTTGGGAATTCAAGGAAGCGGAAAAACAACTATTACTTCAAAACTTGCAAAGTTTCTGACTAAACAGGGATACAAAGTAGGAGTTATAGGCGCAGATACTTTTAGGCCAGGAGCTCTGGTGCAACTAAAAACAATGTGTGAAAAAGCTAATGTGGAAGTATATGGAGAAGAAAAAAACAAAGATTCTCCTCAAATTGTTAAAAATGGGTTAAAACATTTTGAAAATTCAGGTCTTGATGTTGTACTAATTGATACAGCAGGTCGTCACAAAGAGGAAAAAGACCTTTTAAACGAAATGAAAGAAATTAACAAAGTAGCAAATCCTGATCTTGCATTACTTGTGATTGATGGAACAATTGGGCAACAATGTTTCAATCAAGCTGATGCATTTCATAAGACGGTTCCAGTCGGCGGAATAATTATCACAAAACTTGATAGTTCTGCAAAAGGTGGCGGGGCGATTGCAGCATCTGCTGCAACTGGAGCACAAATCATGTACATTGGTACTGGTGAAAGAATTGATGATTTAGAACAATTTTCCCCAACAAGATTTGTTGGAAGATTGTTGGGAATGGGTGATGTTAAAGCCGTTTTAGATCTTGCAAAACGATTAGAAAGCGAGGCTGACGATGTTCGCTTAAAACGAATTTCTAGTGGAAAGATGAACATGGAGGATTTCTTTTATCAATTAGAAGAAGTAACTAAAGTTGGTTCACTTCGTGGATTTTTGGATAGTATGCCTGGTCTATCTGGAATGGTAAAAGATGATCAACTTGATCAAATGGAAGGACGAGTTGAAAAGTGGAGATACATCATTCAAAGTATGACTAAACAAGAAAAAGCAGATCCTGACCTGTTAAATTCATCAAGAATTAAGAGAATTGCTCGTGGTTCAGGCTGGCCTGAACACGAGGTCAAAGACCTGTTGAAAAACTACAAGAATTCTAAAAGCATGATGAAGGCATCCAAAGGGCGCCAAATGCAAGGCACACTTCGCCGAATGGGATTGGGCTAGTTGAATTTATGTAATCACTAATAATACGACGTAAGAAAACAACATTGTGACAAAATCGCAAATGATTCAGATTCTAACTCAATCTGAAAAAATTTCAAAAGAATATGATCTTTGTGAAAATTGTTTAGGTAGATTATTTTCAAAAAAACTTGGAGTTTCATCAAATAAACTTTTAGGAAAAAAACTTAGAAGGAAATTGAAACAAAAAACCACAAAATGCTTTATTTGCAAAAACATGTTTTCAAACATTCAATCATACGTAGATAAAATGCTGGAAATCTCCTCAAATTTTCAATTTTCAACCTTTGTTACTGGCGCAATTTTAAAGCCATCATTTGTTGACAGAGATGATTCTATTCGTTCAAAATTTAAACTGAGAGGAATTGACAGCCTCAAAACTGAATTAACAAGAGAAATTAGCAAGGAATTCCAGAAAAAAACTAAAAAGAAAATAGACTTTCAAAATCCAGACATTACCTTCACTATTAATTTCAAAAATGATTCTTGTGAATTAAGATCAAAATCAATCTATCTTTTTGGAAGATATACAAAAAATAGACGAGATTTTCCTCAAAAACAAAAATCCTGTGAGAACTGCAACGGGAAAGGCTGCGTCACTTGCAAACAACACGGAATATCAAGATTTGACAGTGTGGAAGGCAAAATATCTGAATATCTTTTTAAAAAATTTGGCGCAATCCAAGCAAAAATCACGTGGATTGGTGGTGAGGACAAACAGAGTCTAGTTCTTGGAAGGGGTAGACCATTTTTTGTCAAACTGATAAATCCTAAAAAAAGAAAGGTTCTACCAATAAAGAAAGTGAATTTGGAACAAATTTCAATATCAAATCTAAAAATTATTGAACACATTCCAAAAGTACCAATTCCATTCAAATCAAAAATTCTAATTCAAATAATTACTGATGGTGATGTAAACTCATCTATTCTTAAAAATCTGAAATCTATCAAAAAAATACCTATTTTGGTGAGTGAAAAGCCTGGAAAAGAATCCATAAAATCTGTGTATGAATTAAGATACAAAAAAACGTCTCCAAACTCGTTTAGCTTGAATTTGACTGTAGATGGTGGTTTGCCAATAAAGAGATTTGTTGAAGGCGACTCTGTAAAACCAAACATAAGTGAAATTCTTGATTTGAAATGCAAGTGTAAAGAGTTTGATTTCTATAGTGTTGAATTGCAATGATAACAATTAACTAACCATTTTCCCAAACAATCACATGCCATTACGAAAAAAAGGGAAGCATAAGAGACGAGCCGATCAAAAAGCTGAACGTGGAAGGAAAAAAAAGTCCAAGCGTGGCAAGTCAAAATCTAGGTAAGTCAAATTAACATTTTTACAATGAATAATT
>JBHIUX010000131.1:0-2654 GCA_042138065.1 Nitrosopumilaceae archaeon | reverse complement strand
TCTCTAAATTCATGTTAACTTAATATTAGGAAATTCGAGAGCGTGTACATTGACTTTCAGTAAGGGTTCATTGATTTTAGTGGATTATACTGCAAAAGTAAAGGACACTAGCGAAGTTTTTGAAACAACTATTGAAGATGAAGCAAAAAAACATTCTATTCATGATGCTAACATAAAATATCAACCAAAACTTGTTTCTGTTGGAGAATCTTGGGTCCTTAAGGGCCTTGATGAAGCATTAGCCAATACAAAAGTTGGTGACAAGCTGACGGTAGAAGTTACTCCTGATAAAGGATTTGGTGAAAGAGATGCCGGAAAAGTTAGAATGATTCCATTAAGAAAACTTGGAGAAGATGCTGAGAAAGTTTCAGTAGGAGATACAATTGAAATAGATAACAAGCGAGCTATAGTACGTTTTATTGGATCTGGAAGAGTTCAAGTTGATTACAATCACAGATATGCTGGAAAAACTATTCTTTATGATGTAAACGTTCTAAAATCTTTGGACTCTGATGAGGACAAAGTTCATGGAATACTAAAAAGACATATTCCTGTTGAAGATTCAAAATTAGTTTTCAAAAAAACTGGAAACTCTCTTGATGTTACCATCCCTGAAGAAATATTTCGTGCAGACGGACTACAAGTCATGAAGCATTTCATCCAAATGGATATTTTCAAATTTATTCCTAGCCTACAAAAAATCAACTTTATTGAGACTCACGAAAATAAACAGAAAGAAAAACCAAAAGAACAAGCAAAAACTGAATCTAAAAAAGAAGAAAAACCAGTAGAACAAAAAGCTGCTTAACTAGATTACCTTAGTACTCTTTGCAAGAGATAACGCTTTGTTTCTAGTCATTTCAACTTCTTTCAAAATTGTATATCTTTCAGGTCTCAAGTCCTGCGCAATTGTCAATGCTTTTACAACTTGATCTGGTTTTAATCCAATTTGTTTAGCTGTTGTTGGCGCTCCAACATTTTTCAATGTCTTGATAATTTTCTTCCAATCCTGTCCTTGCAGTTTTGCCATCATGATTGCACCTATACCACACTTTTGTCCATGTAATCCAACCCCTGGGGCTAATTTGTCTAATGCATGTGAAAAAAGATGCTCTGCACCTGAACATGGTCTACTACTTCCTGCAATACAAGATGCAACACCAGCACTAATCAAAGCTTCAACAATTACTCTTGCATCCAATCCTTTTTTTGCAAATAACCCAGAATTTTCCATTAAAATTTTTGCACTCATCAAAGCCAGATTAGCTGCATACCTGCCGTAATATTCTCCAACTTTATCTCTACCTAACTCCCAATCTTTTACCGCAATAATGTTAGCAACTAAATCCCCACAACCACTAGCCAAAAGTTTGTGGGGGGCTTTTTTAATAATATCAATATCAACAAAAACTCCTAATGGCGCTGTAGCAACTATAGAGTGGGGTTTATCTCCCTTTATAGAAACAAAAGGACTTGCTATTCCGTCATGAGAAGCAGCAGTAGGAATACTAGCAAATGGCTTTGAAAGATTAAACGCAATCATTTTTGCTGCATCAACAGCTCTACCGCCCCCAATGCCTACAATTAGATCACTTTTGTCTTTTCTAACAATTTTTTCTAACTCATTGAAAGATTTTTTCTCATTGCCTAAAACAGAATGCCAAATTGATCGAATTTTTTTGGATTTTAACGACTTGTCAATCTTTTTCTGAACGATTTTTCTGACATTTACTCCTGACATTATAGAAACTTTTTTTGGCTTTGCCAGAGAATTTAGAAAATCTCCTATATCTGCAATATTTTTTTCTCCTATCACAATTAGCCTTGGGAGCTCCATTGTGTGTGATGGCATGCGATCTAGATTTTTTGTCATTATTTATCATTTCACAGGAACAAAAAGTTATTTAAAAGGGTGTAATCCTTTTTACATTATCTCTAACAGGTGTATTTTTTGTCAAATAATGTAGAAGAAAAGATTTTGCATGGAACTACCACAGTAGGTATCAAGGCCAAAGACGGCGTTGTACTTTGTGCCGATATGAGAGCAAGCGCTGGGTACTTTATTGCAAATAACAATACAATGAAAATTCAAAAAATTGATGAACATGCTGGTATGACAATGGCAGGAGGAGTTGCTGATGCACAAAACATCACTGACATCTTGCGTTATCATGCAAATATTCATAGAATTCAAAAGCAAGAACCAATTCCAATAAAATCATTAACTAGACTTACATCACTTATCTTTCATCAAAATAGGGGTTATCCATTTATCGCTGACATATTAGTTGGCGGATATGATAATACTGGTCCTGCACTGTTCAACATTGACATGTTTGGTTCAGTTGAAGAAAAAACCTATGTTACAACTGGTAGTGGTTCTCCAGTTGCATATGGTCTACTTGAGGAAGAATATCGTGACGACCTTACTGTAGAAGAAGCAAAAGTAATAGCTCTAAGAGCAGTAAAAGCAGCTATTACAAGAAATATTGGAACCGGTGACGGAATTAATGTGTCAATAATTGATAAAGATGGATTCCGCCTTTTAACAAAAGAGCAAAAGAAAGCAATCATTGCACTATAGTGATTTAATGCAAAGAAAACAGCAACAAAAAGAATTACCTCCTAGCCAAAACATAATGGCAACGATACTG
>JBHIUX010000130.1:0-2684 GCA_042138065.1 Nitrosopumilaceae archaeon | reverse complement strand
TTTTTAGCATCATCTGTTTGAGCTTCAACTACAATATCATAATCACCATATGTGATCATCACATTTTTTACTTCATCAATTTTGTCAAGTTTAGAAGCTAGATCTTGCTCTGTTCCAATTTCGGAGCTAACCAAGATGTATGCTTTTTCCATTTATACTCAAAAGCTTTGGGAGATTTGCCCAGTAATTAATGATTGCTAACTTAGAAACCTGATCGAATTGGATCTTCTGGCTTTATGATCTCACGTAAAACTATAGTTGCAAATGAACCTCTTGAAAGAGAAAATGAAATAGTGTTTTCTTTTGCAGAATAATCCGAACATGTGATTGAGCTATTCCTGTACCCACCTTCATTACTTAGTTCTTGAATTTCTTTCAGATAGAAATCCTTTGGAGAGATTTCTTCCTCATCTAAAATTTTTGAAGTGTAATAATCAAATCTAGTTTTTTTGTAATATGAATACCCTACAAGAGGAATTGAAACGCTCTGTTCTAATCCTTTAATGTATTTTCCAAGTATTCCATTTTGATCAAAGCAAACATCGCCTTCTTGTGGATTAAACAAGTCTTCACCGTTTTCAAATGCTGCACTAACAGTTTTGTTAAAAAGAAACGATTGGTAGGCTTGAACAAAAAAACGTCGAATTGTCAGTGGCAGAGCCTTGATTGCCTTTAGTGGATCATTGTGTTCAATCATTTCAGAGATTGCAATTCTTTCTAAATCCATTTGTGGAGGAACTTCAGAAAGGGTTTTTTTGTAGTTTGATTCATCTGCAAGTTTTTTTCTCAATTTGGTGTTTTCTTTTGAATCAAATTCAGAGGTAAAGGATACTAGAAGTTTAATTGCTGCTGAAAAATTTCGTTGTATGATTGCTTTTCCGATAAGGTGGGTAACAGGTCTTGCAGAACCAAATCTCTGATAGCCGTAAAAATTGAGGATTTTATCATATTCATCAAATTTCGACGGGTCTGATGAGGGTTCTGTGATTTTAATTTCAAAGTGATTGCCAATCATGTTCTTTTTTGTAAGGGGTTTTGCAACAAAGCCAAGCTTTTCAAGAGAAAATTTTGATGATGAAAAGTTCTGGATTGGTTTTGATTTATTCATCGAACAAACATACTGGTCTGTAATTGCTGAAGCATCCTTTAGTCCAAGAGATTTTAAACGAATGCCAGTTTTTTTAAAAATCTCTTTTAGAGCATGATTTGTGTCAATGTTTTGTTTTTTTAGCTTGTATACTGGATATCCATCACTTTGTTTTATTGAAGAAATTGCCTTTTCTGAAAGAATTTCAGATACAACAAAATCTTCCACGCTTTGACGAATTTTTCCCCCACATCCATTAAAGGATGTACTATAGACAGAAATTCCAATGTCAGTATCTATTTTTGGGATCACGATTCAACTTGCAGAGTCAAATATTTTGAAATGGTAACATCATCTGTCTGTCCTCCAATGAGAATCTTGTAAGTTCCAGATAATGCATTTTCACTAGCAGATACTTGAATTGGAATTGAGATTGGTTCAGAGTCTAGTTGAATTGTTTTCATACTTGATTTAACAGAAAGATCATCTAATGATGCAGTGCTTGTTGAAACTAGTACAACATTTTGTGGATTAGAGTTTGGAATAAAATTCACATTAATTTGTGTTTGTTCTCCTTTTTTCAAAACAATATTGTCAGTATCCATACTAACTTCAAAAGGTAATGGAATTGAAGTGTCTACATAACCAATGTTGTTTTCAACCCATTCGGTAAACCAAATTTTGTCATCATCAATTGTAAAACCAAAAACCTGTGCTAATCCACAATCAGCTAACAAACCACAGTCAGCCCAATCTGGATTCTTAGAGGGAATCAGATATTCAGTTAAAGAATTAGTGTTGGGATCAAATACTCCAATTCTGTTTGCAGTTTGTTCATTGAAGACAATTCTATCATTTTGATCAAGATCAATCCAATAAGGTCTTGTAACTGGAGTTTTGATTAGTCCTGAATAATTTCCATATGTTGAAGCTGTTGGAAGTGATGTACTGTATTGTGTAAATGATTCACTTTCTGGATCAAAGCTAAAGAAAAAGCTGCTAGAGGTATCTGCTAACCAAATGTTTCCATTTGAATCTGAAACTATACCATTTGGAGTGTTCAATCCAGGTGGAAGCTCATACACCTGAGGAATGCCTTCTTCGGTTTGATCATATTTTACAAGAACCCCACCTTGTTGGAAAATCCAATTAGTATACCAGAGGGTTTTATTGCCATCCACTGCAAAGTCACCTGTGACAGAATTTGGTACAGGAGAAGGTAAACTTTTGTAAGTCATCTCCTCACCAATCTGTGCTGCTTCAAAAAATGTTATTTTGTTTCCAAGAAAATCATTAACAATAATTTGTGAACCAACAATTTCTAATTTTTGAGGAAGTGAATCTTCTTCTGCAGGAAAATTAATTCGTCCATATCTTTCATCTTGAGTTGAAAATATCCATATTGAATCAGTAGCTTCATCAGTAAACAACAAAGAACCATCAGGAGAGTAATCAATTCCCCACATCATGGAACGTGCGCCTGGTGGCCAATTTGGGTTTTCATATTCTGTAAAGGTTTCAGTTGAAGGGTTAAACTTTGCAACAGTTCCAGTGTTTGTTTGTGTAAACCAAACATTTCCTTGAGGATCAGTTACAA
>JBHIUX010000129.1:0-2721 GCA_042138065.1 Nitrosopumilaceae archaeon | reverse complement strand
AAGAAAAAGACCGGCAGTAAAGCAAAGGTGATTGCAGGAGCTTCTGGAACATGGCAATACAACTATGATCCTGAAAAAATTCAGGAATACGGACTGTATGCAATTTTAGAAGGAGAATTAGGGGGAATCGCACCTGAGATTGACGGACATGCAGGAAGATTCTTCAACTATTTGATTAACGGCGAATTTGAAAACATGGATCCTTTCAGAAAACGAAGTGACTTTAAAGTTAACATTAAAGAATTTGAAAGAAATGGAAGAAAACTTCATGGTAGATTTGTAAACTTTTGGGACAGACCAGACCTCGAAGACATTCCAGAAATTGTTGAACCTAGTTTGCATGGAATGATTGAAGTGATGCGAGGTTGTGGACGTGGTTGCAAGTTTTGTGATGTTACATTACGAGCATTAAGATATTATCCTCCAGAAAAAGTACAAAGAGAAATCGAAGTTAACATAAAAAAAGGCGGAGATAGGTCTGCTTGGGTACATAGTGATGACATTTTTGTTTACGGAATGGATCCACGAACAAGTAAAGGAATGGAACCAAACAGAGAAGCTTTAGAAGAATTATTTACTGCAATAATGGCAGCAGGAGTTAAACACACAAACCCAACTCATGGAACATTAGCAGGTGCAATTGCAGATGAAAAACTTATTCCAAACATCTCAAAAATTATCAAGTCAGGTCCTGGCAACATGACTGGAATTCAATGTGGATTTGAAACAGGAAGTTTAAGATTAATTGAAAAATATGCTGATAGAAAACTTGCACCATTCAAGCCTGAGGAATGGCACTGGGTTGTAAAAGAAGGAGTAAAAACACTTAATGAGGATTATTGGGTTCCAGCTTTCACCCTAATTATGGGTCTTGATAACGATGAGACTCCAGAAGATGCATGGGAAACTATCAGAATTATTAATGAACTAGAAACAGAGCAACCTAATTCTATGTTTACTACAACTCCACTTACCTTTGTTCCAATTGGTTTGCTTGAAAAATCCGATTTCTTTAACATTGGAAATGAAATGTCTCCTGCTCAGTTAGGCGTCATGTACAAAACTTGGCAGCACAACTTCAAGTATGGAATTAAGAAATTCATGAACAAGACTGGTCACTTGGGTGTTCAAAAATACATGTTTAACCTGATTGCACGCTCTTTGGGTGGGGTGCCATTAGGCGCAATGGAACGTTATGCTAGAAGACAAGGCGCAGAACATGAACGGGTTATTGAAAAAATCAAGGTAAAGTACTGGTAAATTTTATACAAATCTATAAATTCAATTCAAAAAATGATATACTATGGCAACTCACGGTTCGCTTACTAAAGCAGGTAAAGTAAGAGGTCAAACCCCAAAAGTAGAGGGAAGAAAAAGAGTTGGAACAAGCTCTAGTCTAAGAAACAAAAGTAATTTTCGTAAGAGATTTGTTCTCAGCAGAACTCCCGGACAAAATAAACCTGGACAAAGACGAAGAAGACGTTAGATCATTTTGTTTTACACAAAGCTAGCTATTGAAGAAAATTGTTAAAACAATATCCTTATAAAGTACTGGTACGGTACCTTACGGTATGGAAGATTTACGATTAGACAGTTTAGAAGGCGTCGGTCCTGTAACTACCAGAAAACTTAGTGATGCAGGAATTCATAATATCATGGATCTAATTGTTAGAGGTCCAGTAGAAATTGCAGAAATAACCGGCATGGAAAAAGAAACAGCAGAAAAAATCGTAAACAAGGCACGCCAGCAACTAGTCGAAGAAGGACTAATTGCAAAAGATTTTGTCAGCGCAACTGACATTTACAAAAGAAGACAAGATATTGGTAAAATTACAACTGGTACTAATTGTATAGATACATTACTTGATGGAGGAATTGAAACGCAAGCACTCACCGAGGTATATGGTGAATTTGGTTGTGGAAAAACACAATTCTGTCACACAATGTGCGTTATGGTTCAAAAACCAAAAGAAGAAGGCGGTTTAGCAGGAGGCGTGTTGTATATTGATACTGAAAATACTTTCCGTCCTGAAAGAATTGTATCTATTGCAAAAGCCAATGAAATGGATCCAGAAAAGGTTCTTGATAATATTATAGTTGCACGTGCATACAACAGTGCACATCAAACATTAATTCTTGAAGAGGCAGGTCCTGTAATTGAAGAAAATAACATTAAACTAATCGTTGCAGACTCTGCAGTTGGTCTATTTAGAGCAGAATATCTAGGACGAGGAACGCTTTCATCACGTCAACAAAAACTAAACCACTTTGTACATCTGTTAGTAAGAATTGCTGAGACATACAACTGTGCAGCAATTGCAACAAACCAAGTTATGGCATCTCCTGATGTGTTCTTTGGTGATCCAACTAGACCCATTGGAGGAAACGTTGTTGCACATACTAGTACATACAGAATTTACTTTAAGAAATCTGGCAAAAAACGAATTGCAAGAATGGTTGATAGTCCACATCATCCCGAAATGGATGTTGTATTTGCACTAAGCGAAGCAGGAGTCATTGACCCAGAAGAGGAAGGAAAAAAGAAAAAGAAGACAACTACCAAAAAAGCGGACCCTGAACCAGAAACTGTAGAATCTACAGATTCTGAAACACCCGACTCATCTGAACCCGATTCTGAGTAAGTGTTAAAATAGGGCTAGGCGAGTCCTAGTCAGATATGACTACAAAAAAGCCATCTGGCCGTTCTCATGGATTTAGGCA
>JBHIUX010000128.1:0-2721 GCA_042138065.1 Nitrosopumilaceae archaeon | reverse complement strand
CATGGACCATTCTCTCATCTTTTTGAAGAAGTACTGCAACAAAAAAAGAAAATCTCACATGAAGAAATTGGTAAAAAAATTATTTTAAAAACAGAGATTGGTGATTTATTATCAAAATCAGGTTATGATAAAAAATTTATTACCAAACTTGCATTTGGTGATTCTACACTCCAGTTCATGAATGAAATTATTTCTGGTGCACTAAGTGCTGATATGATGGATTATCTTCTGCGTGATGGTTACTATACTGGGGCAGAGCACGCAAAAATTGATCACAAGAGATTAACACAATCATTTGAGGTATACCAAAAAAAACTTGCACTAGAAAGATCTGCTCTATACTCCTTTGAATCTATGATGCATTCTAGATATCAAATGTTCAAGGCAGTGTATTTTCATAAAACTGTTCGTTCAGCTGAAGTAATGTTGCTTGAGGCAATCAAATTAGCTGATAAAGAACTAGAATTGACTTCCTTAAATTTAGATGATTATGTAGAACTAACAGATGAATCTGTAATTTTCAAGCTACTCTCTTTATCAGAAAAAACTAGTGAATTAAGACGTGCAAAAAAAATTGCTGAAAACTATCAAAACCGCCAACTTCTAAAATGTGTTTTTGAAAGAATTCTAACAAACAAGGATGGTCTAGGAAAAATGAAAGCGAATGAAGTGAGGAAAAAGATTTCAAAAAAATCCAAAGTAGATGAAAATGAGATTTTTATTGATAGTTCAATCACTCCATCGATTCCATTGGCACCATCAAAAAAGGAATCACAATCAATAATTCTTGTTACAAAAGATGCAGGCAAACTCCATGCAGAAAAAATTCCAATATCAAAAATTCCTCTTGTATCTCAAATGTCGGGATTCATGAATATTCTTAGAGTTTACGCAACAAACACGAATAGAAAAAAAGTTGAAATTGCAGCCAAATCAATTCTTGGTGGCTTAAAGTGAAAAAACGAATAGTAATCAAACTTTCAGGCAAAATTTTCAGTACAGATAATGTCAAAATATTGAAAGATTATGCGAGGTTTCTAGTAAAAATTAGCAAAGTTTGTCAACCAATAATAATTGCTGGAGGTGGAAATATCGCAAGACATTACATTGCACAAGCAAGATCGTCAGGAGCAGATGAATCTAGCCTTGATGAGTTAGGAATTGAGATTTCTCGTCTAAACGCCCAACTTTTGATTTATGCATTGCAACACAGAGCATATCCTCATCCACCAAAAACTCTGCAAGAAGTTCGAAACGCAGTAGACAGTGGTGACATTGTAGTTGCAGGTGGATTACATCCAGGACATAGCACTAATGGAACAGCTGCACTAATTGCTGAAAAGGTCAAAGCAGCAGAGTTTCTCAATGCAACTGATGTCGACGGAGTTTATGATATGGATCCAAATAAGTACAAAAAAGCAAAAAAGTTCAAGCAAATTGATTTAAAATCACTTCGAAAGATGCTTGTTCATGAAGACTCCATAGCAGGAGGTTATGATTTGATGGACATTTTAGCCTTGAAAATCATAGAGCGTTCAAAAATCAAAACCCGCATTCTAAAGGCTGACATTAAATTGCTAGAAAAAGCAATCAAGGGCGGTTCTGTTGGAACTGAAATAATTTTAAAGAAAAAATAATTTTATTCATTTTGCACAGTGGGATATTTTTGCGCCCATATTTCTACATCCTTTCCTGAAAATTCTGGAATTCCAGATTCAATTAATTTTTTAAAAATATCTAACGCTTCATTTTTTTCTATAGCTTTTGATTGAGCTTTTGTAACGCCATCCCCATCAACTAAAATTGCAGCAAATCCATCCTGTGTTTGAATTACTGCAGCAAAGTCTTCTTCTCCAACTGGGGCAAATTTTCCATCAACCTTTTTTGTTGCAATTGTTAACATTCCAAATCCCGCAATGTTGAAAATCTTCATCTGAGATTTGTTTGCCCTTTCTTTTCCAATTCTAACCGCTTCAAAGTATTGCATTAACTCACTAGTACTTTTTCCGTATAATAATTGTCAACATTTAAGATATGTTTGAGCCTAAATTTGATATTGAATCCAAAGATTTTTGTCGGTATTGTAGTCGCTGGATTTGCAATTGTTTTAGGTATAATTGCCTTTTCTGGGCAGTCACTTATCAGTAATTTTTCAGACTCGCCAAGAGAAGTTTTACCAATTACAGTTGAACTTGAAGATCTATCAATCGTGGAAGTTACAGAAAAGCATGCCATATTAGAAATTAAATTTGTGGTTTCAAACCCAAATCTAAAATCAGTTATTTTACAATTTATCAAATACCAACTCTATGAAGACGATGTTCGAGTTCATGTTGGCGAGATTGGTGAACGTGGTGGAGGATTTGTAGTTGGATCTAATTATATCACAATTTTATCTCAAAGCTCCACAATGGTTTCAGATGAAATTGTTTTACGAAATTCAGGAAATTCTCCTGAACTATGGTCTGATCTTAAAGAAGATACTGCAAACTGGAAAATCACTGGTGAAGCATTTTTCAATTTGAGCTCCATGACAACTGGTGGAGAAAATGAAATTACCTTTGAATTTACAAAATAATCCTCTTATGTGGTATTATATCATAAAAATCAAAAATTATGATTATTTGTTTTTACAGAAAACTAATTGACAAAGTTATAAATGATTAACAGATTTGATGATTGCTGATGGCAGAAGCAAGTATGGCCGCATTTGGCTCAGCA
>JBHIUX010000127.1:0-2746 GCA_042138065.1 Nitrosopumilaceae archaeon | reverse complement strand
AATTTCTAGAAAAAACAAGACACATTGAATATCAAATGGCCAGAGACAAACAAGGAAATGCAGTACACATCTTTGAGAGAGAGTGCTCCATTCAACGACGAAATCAAAAACTAATTGAACAAACTCCTTCCCCAGTAGTAGACGAAGAAATTAGAGAACGAGTTGGTGAATTAGTTGTTAAAGCAGCACATGCAGTTGATTACACTAATCTTGGCACAGCAGAATTTCTAAGAGCAGACAACGGCGAATTTTATTTTATTGAAATTAACGCAAGACTTCAAGTAGAGCATCCTATCAGTGAGCTGGTTTCAGGACTAGACTTTGTTAAACTACAACTCGATATTGCAAACGGTGAACCACTTCCATTCAAACAAAAAGATCTAAAGATGAATGGTTATGCAATTGAATGCAGAATTAATGCAGAAGATACATTTTTGGACTTTGCACCATCAACTGGTCCAGTTCCAGAAGTAATCATTCCATCAGGACCTGGTGTTCGTTGTGATACATACTTGTATTCTGGTTGTACCGTCTCACCATTCTATGATTCTTTGATGGCAAAACTCTGTACCTGGGGGCAAACTTTTGATGAATCAAGACTTCGAATGCTTAATGCACTAAATGATTTCTACATTCAAGGTGTTGAAACATCTATTCCTCTTTACAAAACAATTCTAAGGTCAGAAGAATACAAAAACGGAGACTTGTCAACTGACTTTTTGAAACGTTACGGAATGATAGAAAAACTTGAACAAGATATCAAAAAAGATCAAGAAGCAAACAAAGAAGCAGCATTAGCTGCCGCAGTAATTCATTCAGAATATTTCAAGAGCAGAGTTTCATCATCACCTGAAGAAAACACACGCTGGAAGAGTTCTTTGAGCTGATAAATATGGATTACACAATAAAAGATGTAGAGGGCACTTTTAACGGAGAAATAGTAGAAAATCTCGGAAATAACGAGTACGTCATCAAACTAAACGATAGAGAACAAAATCTAAAAATTCTAAGCATGGATTCAAAAGGAATAGAGTTTGTCTTGGATCAAAAATACCACAAGGCAAAGTATCTTGAAACCGGTACTGCAAAGATGAATCTAATAGTAGATGGCATTCCTATGACACTAAATCGTTATGCAAATCTCAACGAAATTGTATACAAAAATTCTGGCGGCGCAGCCGATGAAGATTCCGAAATTTCATTAAAAAGTCAAATTCCAGGAAAAGTTGTTTCAATTGCAGTTGCAGAAGGTGCAAGTGTAAAGAAAGGAGATGTAGTTTGTACTTTGGAATCAATGAAAATGCAAGTTGGTGTCAAAGCACACAAAGATGGTACAATAAAATCAATCAAGATCAAAGAAGGCGGAACCGTCGCAAAAGGCGATCCTATCGCAGAAATAGAATAAAAAAATTTTAGTTTGATTTTAGAAAGTTTTTGATTTCGTCATAGTTTGGTTCAACAAGAGGATCATCTGAAACCCATTTGTAACCAATTGTGCCATCTTCTTTAACAATGAATACAGAACGTTTTGCCGCATTGTAATCTTTTACATGCAAAAGATGTGGCATCAAGACATCATAGTCTTTGATTGTTTGGCTTTTGTAATCGCCAAGTATTGGAAAGTTATAGTTGTGTTTTTCTTTGAATGCTTTGTTTGCAAATGGTCCATCGTTACTTATTGCAATAACTTGTGCACCAAGTCGTGAAATTTCATCCCATGAATCTCTAAATGTACATAATTCTTTTTCGCATATTGGAGAACTTGCAGCTACAAAAAAAGACAGTACAACTTTCTTTCCTTTGAACTCATCCAAAGTTCGCATTTTCATGTCCGTGTCTACTAACTCAAAGCTTGGAGCTTTGTCACCAACATTAAGTGCCATAAAAAAAATCATAACATGTCATATTAAGGACTTTGCAAAAAATTCCTATTCCAAAAATTAAAGATCGAAAAAATTGAGCATAGCTTTTTATATTATCCGACAGGTGTCATAGCTACTTTGGTAGGGGAACTTGCGGGTAACTATAGTACTATTTTGATGATGTTTGGTTTTGCTGTAGCTGCAACGGCTCCGGCTTTGTTAATCTCTAGAATGATTGCTCCAAGAAAAAGAAGCACTCCAGTAAAATTCCTACCAATGGAATGTGGCCAAGTACCCAAAGGAGAAGGTCGAACCCACTTTATGATGCAGTACTATGCCTACATCTTGATGTTTGTAATTTTTGACGTAATGGCAATTTTCTTGTATGCGTGGGGTAGTACAATTTTGAATCTTCCAAGGACTGCAACGCTTCCAATCATTGCATTTTTGGCAATAATGTTTGGTGCAATGGCGTTTGCACTTTATCAATCGCAGAGGAGAAACATATGGTAATTCTAAATACAGTTACAAAGTATAGAGAGGCAAGGGATTAGATTGTTCAAGGATCTTGTAACACCACAAAATGCTAATGTTTTCGTTGGTAAGATTGGCGACATTTTAGAAAGAGCAATCGATAAACCACTAGGATATGCCCTTAATTGGGGTAGAATATGGTCACTATGGCCAGTACACATCGAAACAGCTTGTTGCAGTGTTGAATTTGGCGCTGCATCTGGTCCAAGATATGATGTTGAAAGATTTGGCATCATTGAAGCATTTGGATCACTAAGACAATGTGATCTAGTTGTTGTCCAAGGAACCATTACAAGAAAAATGGCTCCACGACTTCGTCTTGTATATGATCAGATGCCAGAACCAAAATA
>JBHIUX010000126.1:0-2754 GCA_042138065.1 Nitrosopumilaceae archaeon | reverse complement strand
TTTGAAATTCTTACGCAGTGTGAGTGCGTCATCCTAGCCACTAGACAACCGGTCCATTGGTTGTACAAATTAGGAACTTTTTTTGTCTTTAGATTATTTGATAAAGTCTACTTTTTGACGCCTAGTGTTCTATTTTTTAATCTCAAGTATGTATTATGACACTTTCTGCACCTTGTGGCAGTTATTGGATTTCTTGCACCGCAATTAAAGCAAATCTTCATGTGAAGGCGTGCTTTTTGTGCAATCTGTTTTTTTGTAGTGTCAGTTATTGGCATCTTATTTCACCCGTTCTCTCTCTCTATTAATCTAATCGCCAGTTTGCTCCATTTTTCCTGCCAATAGAATGGGAACCTCAATAGGTCTTTTTGCAACAGGAACGTTTGCCTTGTTAAACATTGATACTTTGGATTCTGCAGAACCATAATTCCCATAAACAATTGCTCCAGCATGGCCCATTCTTTTTTCTTTTGGGGCTGCCCTGCCTGCAATGTATGCAACTACGGGTTTTTTGAAGTCTGAATCAATAATTCGTTGAGCAAGAATCTCTTCTGCATCTCCTCCAATTTCTCCAACTACCACCAATCCTTTCAAATCTGGAATGTCTTTGACCATGTCAAATGCATCAATTAATCTAGTTCCATTGATAGGATCCCCTCCGATTCCAAGCGTTATGGCTTGACCAAAGCCTCCTTCAGATAATGCATCTGAAATTTCATACAACAAAGTACCGCTCTTTGATAGTACTGCAATATGTCCTGCTTTGAATGGAGTTGCTGGCATGATTCCAATCTTGATTATTTCTGGAATCATAACGCCTGGTGTATTTGGGCCAATGATGATTGCATCGTTTTTCTTTGCCAATTCTAAAATTTCCATAGTGTCTCGAACTGGAACATGCTCTGGTATTGCAACTAGAAGCTTTATTCCTGCCTCAAGTGCCTCTTTTGCTGCACCTAAAAAGAATTTTGCAGGAACAAAGACAATTGAAATTTTTGCACCAGTAGCATCAACTGCCTCTTTAACACTTTCATAAATTGGAACATTTTCAAATTTTTTTCCACCTTTTCCTGGTACAACTCCAGCTACAATGTTGGTGCCATACTCCATCATACTTTTTGCATGAAATGATCCAAATTTTCCAGTAATGCCTTGAACAATTACACCTTTTTTCTTGTAATCAGGATCTCCTTCATTTCCTCTTAACAATTCAAAGATGTTTGTCATTTTGTTCCCCCCATAACAGCTGCATTGATTGCTTCTTCAACAGAGTCAAACAATTTTGTTTTTGTATCTTTTAGCATTTCTTTTGATTTTTCAGCTTCTGCACCTTTCAGCCTTGCAAAGACTGGAAGATCAATCAAATTATCCTCATATGCTTTGATAAATGCAGTAGCAACTGTTGTCGTTTTTACAATTCCACCGTAAAGATTTACAAGAATTGATTTTACTTTACTCATTTTACTAATCAATGTCAATGCTTCGTAAACTGATTCAGTTGTAGCTCCGCCTCCAACATCTAAAAAGCAGGCTGGCTTTCCTCCATTATCAGATAACATATCTAGTGTTGACATTACAAGGCCTGCACCATTTCCAACCACTGCAATGTTTCCATCTAACTCAACTAATGAGAATCCGCTCTTTTCTGCTCTTTCTTCAATCTCTGTCATTTCTTGATATTTTTGTAATTCTTCATGTCTAAAGTTTGAATTGTCATCTGTGATGACTTTGCCATCAAGTGCCATCAATGAACCGTCTTCTAGCATTGCTAGTGGATTAATTTCTGCAAGCTCTGCTTCTTTCTCAATTGTAAGCTTTGATAGTTTTTGTAAAATCTCTACAAGATCATCTGCTGTTTTTCCTTCCAGTCCCATTTCTTTTGCTACTTCTCTTGCAATATTCTCCTCGACGTTACCTAGACCAACCTCTTTGATGATTTGATTTTTAACTGATTCAATTTCAACTCCCCCTTCAGATGATGCAATAACGGTGTAGCATCTTTTACTACGATTCAAAAACAAAGACAGATACAATTCTTTTTTAATGTCTGCCATTTTTTCAAGAAGAATCGCTCTTGCTTTTTCTCCTTTGATTGTCATTCCCAAAACTTGAGGATATTTTAATTCAAATTCATCTTCATTGCGGCATTTTTGAATTCCTCCTGCCTTTCCTCTTCCACCAACTGGAACCTGAATTTTAATTACAAAAGGAAATCCTAGCTCTTTTGCATCCTTTCGTCCCTTTTCAATGTCTTTTGATGCAAAACTTGGTGGAGTTCGAATATCAAATTCTTTGAATAATTCTTTAGCTTGGTACTCTAGTAAACGCATGGAAAAATCTGTTTTATGCGGTCTTTATAATCTGTAGGGCGCTTACTTTAGTTGATTTTCAAGTAATGCAACAATTTCCAAGAAACGATCTCTGCTTTTTTTGATCAATCTTTGTGGATACTCTTCTATAGTAAACACGAACTGTTGATGAAAGCTTGGAACTAGTGGGCCCCCTGATGTAACTAACTGCTCTATCACATAATTTGAGGCCAAAGTGCAGACTATTTCCTCATAGGAATTCTCATCCTCTTCGAGGGTTTGACGGTATAGAACTATTGGAGTATTTGTTTTTGATACTGCAAGTGAGCCTTGCTTTAGCAAGTCAGTCAGATGCTGGATTTGCCAAGCGTCAAGACTGATTTGCTTAACCATGGTATAGTATAGCGAATTTTGTATTTATTATGCCAGATGAGCTAAAAGCTAACCA
>JBHIUX010000125.1:0-2792 GCA_042138065.1 Nitrosopumilaceae archaeon | reverse complement strand
AGCTTCGAGCGGGATCCGAACCCGCGACCTTTACCTTACCAAGGTAACGCTCTACCAGGCTGAGCTATCGAAGCGATAAGTTCCGGTTGTGGAAAATCCTTATAATTCTTGATTAATTTTTGAAAAAACTCAACTGTTAAATTTCCAGCATCATTTTGCTATTTTGAGCGGAGGAGTAGTCAAGCCTGGCCAAAGAAAACTATTCTAGTTTTTGGACACGCGGGACTTAAGATCATAAAAATGGGTGATCCCGTCTCTTAGGGGTTCGTGGGTTCAAATCCCACCTCCTCCACTTGCTCTATTTTGGACGTTTGATTCCTTTAGCGTTTAAAATTTCGTAAACTTCTGGAATTGCCCAAGCAAAACCAACATGAACACAATTTTTATCCTCACAGAGTTGGCAGTATAGCTCTCCCCTTTGCATAGCAACCTCTGCAATTCTGTTTTCTATAGTATCTTTTAGAATAACTCTGTCTTCATCAACTGAAATCTTTTCAATTTTTGGAGCATATCTTGCAAAGGTCTTATCCTTTTGCATCATCTCCTCTAGCATGTAAGTGACATAACCTGAAAAGCTGTTAACGCCTTTCATTACAAGGTCTTCTTTATTTTTTTGATAAACATCAAAAAATTTGTCATAGACTGTTTCTGAAACGGTGATTGATTTGAAACCTTCTTTTGGCAATTTACCTTTCCTTACCGTACTTTAAAGTACCTAGTATAAAACATTTGTTGTTTATAATTTTGTGCTTGAAATCAAGAATTAGTCTTTATACAATACTAGAGGGGTAATCCAATATGGCTCGTGGATATCAGACAGATGAGATTAAGCAAAAACTAGTTGATGTCTTGCAAGACTCTAAAACTGGAATGTCAGGAGTTGAGATTGCAGAAAAACTTGGAGTTAACAGAATTACAATTACAAAATATCTGAGTGTTTTTGCAGCAGAAGGATTAATCCGCGAAAAAAAGATTGGAAATGTCAATCTCTGGTTTATTGAAGAAGGTGCAGAACAGTTTCAATTTCCAGATGACTATTACAAGGTACAAACAAAATTTAGCGATTATCTGATGGAAGGCTCTGAGCATCAAGCATACAATTTGATTAGAAACTGTCTTCACTCAGATGCTGAAGTTCAAAAAATCATAACAGAAATCATCTTTCCAACAATTGAATCAACTCAAAAACTCTACAAGGATGGCAAGATTGGAAACTCTGAAGAAAAACAGATGAGTAAAATTATTTCAAATTCTATTCAGATTTTAAATCTAACCTCAGCTGAGGAAAATCCAAAAAAGAATATTATTGTCTTAGCGGCAGATGCAAAAAGTACACTACTTTCTGATGCAGCTGCTGCGGCATTTCATTCAGATGGGTGGAAGGTCTCATCTTTAGGTGATATGTCCTCCTCAATTGATGTTTTGTTTGATTTGGATTTGCAGAAATTTCTTGGCAAGGTATGGAAACAAAAAACTGGGATAATGATTGTTGTAGTTTTCTCAGACACTGAAGAAGGTTTGAATTTCTTTTCAGGAGCTGTAAACTCTGTTAAAGAAACTGTTGGAAAAAAGTTGTTTCTAGTCTTGTGTGGCAAGCTTGGAAAAAAGACGCAGATGAAAGCCGATTTGATTTCTGAAAAACCAATGGATATTATCAATTGGTGTCAGACAACTTTTGAGAGTTCAGAATCAAAATAGTGGGCCGAGTGAGATTCGAACTCACGACCTTTCGATGTCTGAATTAGATTTATCAGTCGAACGCTCCAGCCAAGCTGAGCTACCGGCCCTCAGAAAATTCCTTTGAAGCAGTCATTTAAGTTTAATTTTCTTTCCACTTGATGGAGCATCCAATAGAAGGATCAAAGTCCTTTTCAATTTTTTCTCCAGCGAGTAATTTCTCGATATTCTTGATCATAGTTTTTTCAGTAGCTGAATCTTCTGGCTTCATAGCATTGTCAATTCTTCCATGAAAAACAAGCTTTCTTTCCTTGTCAAAGAGGAATGGGTCTGGGGTACATATTGCGCCATATTTTTTGGCAACTTCTTGAGAATCATCTACTAGATAATCGAATTTTATTCCTTTTTCTTGAGCAGTCTTTTTCATGTTTTCAAAACTATCATCTGGATAGTTTGTTGGATCGTTGCTGTTGATTCCAACCAGTGCAACTTTGTCTTTGAATTTTTCATGAATTTCTTTGATTGCTTCAACTTTAGCTTTCACATAAGGACAGTGATTGCATATGAAAAGTACAAGCAAACCATCATAGTCCTTGTAATCACTTAGTGAATGTTTTTTGTCATCAATTCCCATTAAATCAAAATCAGGTGCTTGGTCTCCAGTGTTTAGTTTAATTTGTGACTCTAGTAAAACCATAACAAAAAACACAAAATAGCAAATAAAATCTTTGCCAAGACAACAATTAAAATCAACACGGAATTCATCAAACCCATGGGCTGATAGTATAGACTGGTAGTATACCCGCCTTGCACGCGGGGGGTCGAGGGTTCAAATCCCTCTCAGTCCATTACAATTTTTTTATAGCGATCAGTTCGGAATTTCAGAATGTAAGATGGATTTAAATAGGATAAGTTAAAGTCTGAAACACATGGCAACAGCAGCAGACGGATGGCCTGTATGGATTCCTCTAATTGTTGGTTTGGCTCCAGGATTAGTTTACTGGCTTGTCATAACAGCAAAACGAAGATAGAATTATTTTAATTCATAACTTCTTTTTCTTATTTTCTAATCTTAGATTCTATTAGGTTAAACCTTGTAACCTACCTTGTTGACA
>JBHIUX010000124.1:0-2871 GCA_042138065.1 Nitrosopumilaceae archaeon | reverse complement strand
CAAAGATAGATTCTGACTTTACCTGATTCTAGTTCTTTTTCATCTCCACTTAGCGTATCTTGAATCTTCATGTTCTTACTCTTCAAATGGCCTTGGGGCAGTTATTCTTTTGTGATGACTTGCTTGGTATAGCTGATCCACCTTGTTCACTGTGGTTTTTTCAATCTGTGTAAGTTTTGCAGTTTCATCAATTGACAGTTTCTTGTCAAAAAGGCAATACAGAATAGAGTCAATTTCTTCGTAAGACATTCCAAGCTCCTCTTCTGCAAAATGTCCTAACCAAAGATTCGGGCTACTTTTTTTAGATAGGATGGATTGTGACACTCCAAGAAATTCACCCATCTTTCTAACTTGGGTTTTATACAATGACACAATTGGTAAAATATCTGCACTCCCATCTCCAAATTTTGTAAAATATCCAATTAGAAATTCACTTTTGTCACTTGAACCAACAACAAGGTATTTTTTTAAATTTGCATAATAGTATAGCAGATTAGCTCGAATTCGTGCACGAAGATTTCCTAACGCTCTTTCACTTGGTTCAAGATATTTTGAGTACTGATTTACAATTGGATGAATATCAATTAGTTTGTAATCAAGTTTTAGATCTTCTACCATCTTTATCGCATCTTCCGTTTCAGATTTTGGAGAAATTTTAGAATCGGGTAGCAAAAGAGTCGTGGTTTTATCTGGAAGGGCTCTATGACAAAGATATCCTGCAACTGCAGAGTCAACTCCTCCGCTGAGACCAAAAATTAAGCCACTAGAATTGTTTTTAGAAACTTGATTTTTTAGAAACTCCTCTATGGTTTTATCAATTGAGGCATAGTCTTGATTTATGATTTCATTTAGAATTTCTTGATTCACTAAAATCAGTTTTGATAATCAAAGACTCCCTAATATTTCATCATCGCAAATATCAAACATGCCAAATAATGATAAAGAACAAAAGAAAAAATGGAAGAAATTTGAGCAAGAAGAAATGAAAGAAGAGGGACATCAGCTCGAACTTAAAGAAAACTACGAACAGGATGAAGAATACGAAGAATCTGAAGATTAGGTTCTAAAAGGCAAATTCAAACCTAGGTTCCTTGTAAGCTTGATTTAGTTTTCCTTTGATTGGAATTTTATTTCCACAAAATTTACAACAGTTTTTGTCATTAAGGTACCACTCCATGATTTCAAAATTGTATCTTCTCACAACAACTTTTTTGCATTCATGACAATAAGTGTGCTCTAATGGGTGTCCTGGAACGTTTCCGATATATGCATAACGAAGACCGACTTCATTTGCAATTTTATGATGCTTTTCTAATGTTTCAACTGGAGTTGGCTCAAAATCCATCATTTTGTATGATGGATGAAATTTAATAAAATGAATGGGGACATCAGGACCTAGTTGATCATAAACAAACTTGCAAAGTTTTTTTGCATGCTCTAATCCATCTCCAACTTTTGGCACAACCAAATCTGTAATTTCAATGTGGATGTTAGTTAGATTTGCAAGCTCTGACACTGAATCAAACACCGGTTGTGAGCTTGGAATACCAATGTATTTTCTTACAAAATTTTTCTCTCCATTTCCTTTAAAATCAACTGTAATACAATCAAGAAAATCTTTCATCATTGAAATTGATTCAGGAGTACAAAATCCATTCGAAACAAAAATGTTAAACAAATTTTGTTTTTTTGCTAAAACTCCACAATCTCTTGCAAATTCTAAAAAGATTGATGGCTCATTGTATGTGTATGCAATTCCATGACATCCTCGTTGCTTTGCATTTTGAACAATTTCATCAGGGGTGATATCTTTTCCTTCAATCTTTCTTCTTTGACTAAGATCAAAATTAATGCAGTATTTGCAAAGCCAATTACATCCAGTTGTACCAACCGAAAATATCTTGGTTCCTGGCATGTAGTGTGTTACAGGCTTTTTCTCAATGGGGTCAATGTGAGCAGCGGCAACTTTGCCATAAACATACAAAACTAATTTTCCATCCTTGTTTCCACGAATTCCACAAAGGCCAATCTGACCTTCCCCGATCTCACAATATCTCGCACATGCAAGGCATCTTACCTTGTGATTCGGAAGTCTTTCATAAAGAACTGCTTCTTTTTCCAATAATCAATAATTTATTTCAAATAATTTAAGAGGATGCGACATTATCAGTTCTGGAATTCATAAAATGGATAAATTTAGAATCATTATCTCAGAATTGATATGAAAAAAGAAATTTTCATTGAAACCATTTCAGGCATTCCTACCTTCAAGAAGAGATTCGAAATTGTCGAAAGAAAAGGAATTGGACATCCTGACACAATTTGTGATCTTGTTATGAATGAGATTTCCATCGAGTTATCAAAACTATACATCAAAGAGACCGGTTCAGTTCAACATCATAATATGGATAAAGGTCTTCTCGTTGCAGGACAAACTGAAAATAAGTTTGGTGGGGGCAAGGTAACAAAACCAATGAAGATGGTTCTAGGGGATAGAGCCACCTCTGATATTAATGGAATAAACATTCCAGTTGGAGAATTAGCAGTAAACACTGCAAAATCTTGGTTTGAGAAAAACATGAGATTTGTTAAAGATGAACATGTGAAATATCAAGTTGAAATAGGTCCTGCATCTAGCGAATTAAAATCAATTTTTGAAAAACCAAATGGTTTTACTGCAAATGACACTTCGGTTCTTGTAGGTTATGCTCCATTTACAGATACCGAAAGCATTGTTTTAGAAACTGAACAATTCATTAATTCAAAAAAATTCAAAGATGAATTTCCAATATCTGGTGAGGATGTCAAGGTAATGGGTTATAGAAATGAAAAAAAGATGGACATTACAATTGCTATGGCTTTTGTAGACAA
>JBHIUX010000123.1:0-2898 GCA_042138065.1 Nitrosopumilaceae archaeon | reverse complement strand
TAAGCATACTGCCCTCTCAAGGCAGTGATCTCGGGTTCAAATCCCGACGGGAGCACTAGATTTTTTTAAAATAAAAAAGGATAGAAGCTAATTGCTTCCTATTAGAAATATTACACTTGCAGTTGTACTGACATCTTGTTCGGATGAAAATACAGGTGTTGGCGCTGCGCCAGCACTTTCAGCCATAGCAAAATCTGCACGGAACATTGGCATTGGAGGTGGCATTCCAAATTCGGACAATGATACTGCTTTGACTCCAATAATTTGATGATTTAGTGGATTCAAAGCATTTTCTGCTTTTGCTTTTGCGTTCAAGACAGCTTTTCCAATCAAGTCATCTTTAATCTGAAGTTGTTTTTCAGGAGATAGTGTAAAGTATACAGAATCTACTCTGTTTGCACCGGCTCCAACTGCTGAATCAATAATGTCAGCAGCTAAATCCAAGTTAGTGGTTTCAACAGAAATTGAATTTGTAACTCTGTATCCAATTAACTCCTGTGTGTATCTTCCTGATTCATCACGGTAACTATCATAGATAGGTTGAATGTTGAATCTAGATGTGCTTAATTCATCTTCAGTAATTCCAACTCCTTGAATAGCCGATATAACAGAATTCATTAGTTGTGAATTTTTGTCTAAAGCTTGTTTTGCTGTTTTTTCTTGCGTTTCAACAGCAAACGTCACGATTAGCAAGTCTGGATCAACTGAAGTACTTGCTTGTCCAGTTACGGAGATAACCTTCTCTCTTGATGGAAAAGGTGTTGTTTCAGCTGTAGCTTGATTGTCTGCAGGTGTAAGATTTACTGCAAATGCAAGAACCATAACAATTCCTGTAATTGCAGCTAAGCTTACTACTTTGTTCATGAATTGAAGATTTTTTCTGGATATATATGACGTACGAATAATTGATTCTGACAAAAATTGAAAATTGTTTCTTTAAATAAGAAAATCAGTATTGAGAATTATTGGGGCTCAGAGAACTTAGTCTAAGAGAAGAATACCGGTCAGATAGAGATGATATTGTATCAGAGTTTTTTGTTCCCTGTTTGAGTAATTGTATAGAATATGACAGATGTATTGAAAACATTTCAGTAAAAAGCCTCAGTACTCTAGCACTTGGTTTTGAAAATTTTTCAAAAAACCAAGCCAAAATGAGGATAATTACAGGGCACAGATTCAGAGCATCTGATCTTAATTTACTTAGCAAATTGATGTCTAATGGAGAGGATGTTGCAATCAAGGGAGGAGGTTTTATTATTGATAGCAAAGTTCGGATGCTAAAAGATATTGTAGATAATTATAAACTTGAAATCAAAATAGCAATACCAAACTCTGAAGAAGTTGTAGGATCTTTTTCTGAAAAAATTGGCATATTTCTTGACGAAAACGATGATGCGGTTGCATTTACTGGTACATCTAGTGAAACGTTCAATGTACAAAATAAGAATTTTGAATCAGTTGATGTTTTCACCTCATGGAATGACAAATCCAGAGTAGAAACAAAGATCAAGGATTTTGAAGAATTGTGGGAAAATAAAACAAAATATGTTGAAGTCTATGATTACAAGTACGCTGAACGAAATAATCTATTAAAGTACTCTACGCAATGGGCGTTAGAGTTTACTTGAATGGTTCCAGACTAATCTTTTCTTTATTTTCAAGAAAATTTATTCTAGAAATTTTATAATAGATTATTTCGCCTCGTCGTTCTATTACTGCAATAATTGGTTCTTTTCCCATGTGGGTAATTTGTTCAATCTTTTTTTGAAGCTGACCAATTTTTTCTTGAGTTCCTTCATTCATGCCAAAAATCAGGTATTTTGCTCCTTTTTCACCAAAGTGGCCCCTATCATAAACTCGAAAATCAGAACCAAAGCCAAAACCATCTTTTACAATATAACCTCTATTTCTCAAATCCCTATAGATTAGAAATTTAGTCAGAACATCTTCATCATATTTTTTGCAAGCTTGCATTAAAGAATCAAAATCAAGGATTTTGTTTGCTTTTTTTAGTTTAAGTTTTTCACAATAAAGAAGATAAAGAGATTCAAATGGTTTTAGAAAGAACTTTTTGTTAGTGATTTCACCGTAGCCTTTTTGTTCCAAGGCTTGCTGCATCTCTTTTTTTGAAATCATAGTTTGGTCTTTTACTAGCTCACCTTCAACCTGTGGTTCTGCTTCAATTTCCATTGTGCCAGAATTGGTAATTAATTTCCATATAAGCATACACAAATCAAAATAAGATTTCCTATGCCTCAGAATTGAATATTTTATGCTACCGTTAAAATATGGGCGTCAAAATGTTTGAAAAAGAGACACAATGCATGGAGCAAATTACAGAAAAGGCAACGGTCAACCATATACAAGAAAGCAGTACATCAAAGGAAAACCACAAATAAAAATTGCAAAATTTCAAGGCGGCAAAGCTGCAGATTATGATTATTGTGTACAATTATTGATGAATGAAAAAATTCAGATCACACATATGGCAATTGAATCTTGTAGGCTAGCAGCAAACAAAGCTGTTGAGAAAGTTGCAGGGGAAACAGGATATTTTTCAAGATTACGAATTTATCCACATGTTTTACTCAGAGAAAACAAAATGATTGCCACTGCAGGTGCTGATAGATTGCAAGAAGGAATGAGAAGAGCCTTTGGAAAAGCAGTTAGTTTAGCTGCCAGAGTTAAACAAGGTCAATGCATCATGGAAATTAGTGTAAACAAAGAACATTTGGAAATAACAAAAAAAGCATTACGAGATGCTTGTGTAAAATTACCTGGTACCCCCTCGATAAAAGTAATTGATTTAAAAAATAAAAAATCTAAAAACTAATTTTTTCTTTTATTTCAGATTCTTTTTGCTTAAGAATTTCAACAAATTCTAAAAATTCTTTTTCA
>JBHIUX010000122.1:0-2961 GCA_042138065.1 Nitrosopumilaceae archaeon | reverse complement strand
AGTTGTTATTTCCATCATTTTTCTTATGTTGTTCTGCTATTTCATTTTCAGCCCATTCATTGATCGTTCTTAACAAATCTGGGGATATTTTGTCACCATCTATTTTAGCTGTGAAAAATAGCGTTTGTTTTAGTAATTCTAATTCAAATAATTTTAATTCATTAAGTTCTTCGCTGTCGTCTTCAAATTTGAGTTTTTCAAGTGCAATTTGGTTTTTAACTTTTTGAAGCTCATTTTGTGTATTTACAAACTGTATTACCGACTGTATTTTATCTTGAACTTGTTCTTCTTTTTCAGCTTGATTGATTTGAATTTGTATTTTTAATAAGGTTTTGTCAAGTTCATGAAGTAGAACTTTTTCTGAAACTACTTGGGTATTACCATAGTATGCTTTTACATCTTTATTGAATTGCTTAAATGCTGATTGAAATGCTTGTTTAATGACTTTATCTTCATTGACAAATAGTTTGTGTAATTCTGCGGCTTCAGAAATAGAATTTTCGTCAACTATTCCATCATTTAGGTTCTTACGTAAAACACTCAGAAAGTCTAATGCGGTATTCAATGTTTCATTTTCAGAAATAAATTCATCAACAAATAAAATTTCTGGTACATATTCATCACAAGATCCAATGTAATCACCATGGGCAAGGTGTGCTTCATGTGCATCATAAGAAATTAAAATTTCTTCTGGATTGTCTGTGTTTCCAGGAGGCATATGACAAACTAAAACTGGTGTATCTTCATTGATGTCATCTGAATTGTTTTCAATTGTTATTTCTGGTTCAGGAGTTATCACAGGTTCTGTGCTTGAACATTGAGCAGCTTCAGGTATTTCAAGTGAGTTAATATCTGGAATTGTTTCAGAATTAACAGACCAACCGTCTGGTACTGTCCATGGAAGATTATCTTGCGTCTCTAATGAAATAAATTCTACATCACATATTTTGTTCAAATCTATATCTTCACAACCTTCTGATGATTCATCAAAGATATCCCAATAATTTCCTCCTATTGGCAAATCCAAGTTGAAGATATTACTTCCACTAGTGTCGCTAATTACGCCCATAATGATACCATATTCTAGGACATATGATCTAACTTTTCCATCTTCTAAATTAGAGACAAAGTTGTTGTTGTATATCTTGTTGTTTGTGGTTTCAATTATGTAATATGGAGATTGATTATCCGATATTGTGTTATAATAAAATGAATTATTGTCTGAATTACTTATGTGCAATGCAGTTGCGCCTGACAAAATTGATGATGCTAATTGTTGATTCTTATGATTAGATACTATATTGTTTGTGATTTTATTATCATTTGAATTTAAAAGACGAATTCCCCAGAGGTGGGTAGAATCAACGTTGTTATCGTGAACAGTATTTCCGTTTGAATCCCAGATCATTATTCCAGTAACTCCAATTGGATGAAGAGTATTACAGTTGGAGCATGATTCAACAGCATTATTAATTAAAATATTATTGTGAGAATTATGAAGCATTATTGCTTCGTTGCCACTTGCTGTATTTTCAATTAGAAAGTTATCATTAGAACTCTTAATTGCAATTCCACGAGCGACAGTATTATCTGAAATGCCAGCAGTGTTTCCAGTTAGAACTGTTCCATGAGAACCAGTAACATCAATTCCATTTTGAGAATTTTCATTTGTAGTATTCCAAGAAAGAGTTACACCGGAAGAATATGCAACAACAATACCATGAGTTCCACCTGTTACAGTATTACCTGTTAGGTCTGCAACGCAAGAATTACTAACACGTATACCAGTTTCAGAATTAGTTATAGTATTATCAATGAGAGAAGTATCGCTAGAAGAAACAGAAATTCCATTTCTAAAATCTATAATGTTTAGATTCTTTACTGTAACACCTGATGTTCCACTAACATCAACACCAATGTTTTGAAATTGATCAGGAGTGATCAGACTAGTTATTGTATGTCCATTACCATCAAGTGTAATTCCATCTGCAACAATTCTAAAACAAACTTCAGTAGTTGTTAGATCCTGACTCAAGACATAAGTTGTTCCTGGAATGTCTAATGTACGACATTGTGATAGTGATGAAGTTTCTGCATAAACATCACTAATCATTGATGGAATCAATAATGCTAACGCCATTACCATACCTGTAATTAGATACTTACTCCTACCCATTTGTGACTAAATTTCGAAATTTTTTTACTTATAGTTACGCAATTGTCATATCACATTGTTACAGTTTTGGCAAAATTCGTTCCTAAAATTTTTCATGTTATTTTCTCGTATTACAAAAATCATTGAAAAAATGTAAAATTCGTGCCTAGAAATTAATTTTTCATTTTATTGTTTTTTTAAAATTTTAATCTGATTGCAGAGTATCAATTGTATGGACATTAAAGATATTGTGCCTATTGTGATTTATGATAACCAGTGTTATCTGTGCACAAAATTTGCAAAAGTGGTAAACTTTCTTTCCAGAGGAAAATTACTTCTTGTTGGACATTATTCTTCTCTTGGAGAAAAAATTCGAAATCAAATTTTAGATTCTAGCGCTCTTGAAATGTTTTGGTTTGTTGATGAAAAGACAGCTTATGGTGGAAGAGCTGCTCTAGGACCTTTGTTTAGTGCAATTTTGTCTTCAAAAGGTTCAAAAGAAAATGCTGTTAATGTTGAAGAATTCTGTGATGATGGATGTAAAACAGCAAAGGCTGTTTTTATTCGCTCTGCAAGTTTGCTTTCAAACAGTAAGAAGATAAAATTAGGTACTTGAGATTCTAGTTAGAAGATTTCATATCCCATTCTGAAAATAATTTAGAGCCGCCAAATATTTTGCATATTTTGTCTGCAAGTTTTTCAATACTTGTGTTTGGTTCAGCAGATACAAGTAACAAATGTCGGCTAATTGGGAATGGGAAACTAATTAAAACAACTTTATCTCGTCTACATGCTACATAATTTAG
>JBHIUX010000121.1:0-2966 GCA_042138065.1 Nitrosopumilaceae archaeon | reverse complement strand
ACCACGAAAAGAGTTTTTAGAACCATCAATTGGGACTAGAATTTTTTTAATCTTCATGATATATCGGTATTAGACAATCCAACTAAATTGCTTTAGCGCCTCTTTCTTTTGTACAGATATCTAATGCGTCCTCAACATTTGTGACAAAGACTTTGCCATCTCCTTTTGTACCTGTACAGGCAACTTGTGCTATGGAGTTTAGAACTTCATCTAATTTAGAATCGTCTACTACTGCAACTACTCTTTCTTTTGAAAAGTATTGTCCAACGAGTGGTGGCTCAGCCGCTCCTTGACCTTGTGCATGAGATACAGTTACTCCCCCTACGCCAACTTTCTTGATAGCCTTTACAACCTTGTCTCGCATACCTGGTTGAATTATTGCTTCAATTTGTTTCATGATTGAAATGATCTGCTAGACTCTTTAAAAACCATTTTAGATTCTCGTGATTGATATTCAGCAATGAGATTACAGATCACTGCTCATATACTGTAAATTAGAAATTTATTCATCCAAAATGGTCAATCCTGAATCAATTACTGTTAGAGATGTAATGACAAAATCTGTCATTTCAGTTGATGCAAAAGCTACCGTAAACGAAGCAGCAAAAATGATGGAAGACGCCAAGGTTGGCGCAATTGTAGTTATGGAGAATAATACTCCTGTTGGAATAATTACTGACAGGGATTTTGCCGTAAAAATTGTAGCTCACGCTTATCCAATTACCACTCCAGTTAGGCAGATAATGTCATCACCATTGTTTGCAGTTGGACCTGATGAGACAGTGATGATGGCAGCTGATCTCATGTATACAAGAGAGATAAGAAAACTTCCTGTCATTGATAATGATCAGGTAGTTGGTATGCTTACTGCAACTGATTTAGTGAACCAGCTGGCTGTCTCAACAGAAGAAGACATTGTAAAGATGTACCACCAGTCAGTTTCAAAAATTTACAAGCAATACAACCCGTATAACTAGTTCGAAAATCGATATTTAGAAAATAGTTTTTATACCGAGAGTTAAGCCAAGCTAATGATGACAATAAGGTTGGCATGCAGAGACTATGGTTTTGAATGCGATTATGTTGCAGAAGGAGAAGGCGGTAAAAAGTTAGTTGATCAGCTACGCACTCACTTTGATAAAGAGCACGGAATTGATTACGATTCTGAATTTTTAATTCAAATGGTAATTAACAAAGGCCATTCAAGAGAATCAATAACAAAAGCATAGTTTTTACGCAGCACTTTTTGCGAGAGTAATCGACTTTAACCGACAATTTTGCCTGTTTGATCTACCTTTTATTTGGCAATCACGTATAGTATGTAACAGTGGTACAGCATTATTCTAGAGATTATGATGTCAAGTGTCAATTAGATACTTGCAAAACCTACCCCGTCATTACAGATATCGAAAGAGGCGAAGTACTCTGCGGGGGTTGCGGTCTTGTCCTAGTGCAAAACTTAACTGACATGTCACATGACAATCAAGGATACACAGCAGAAGAGTTCATGTCACAAGCAAGAACTGGTCCTGCAACTTCATTAACAATGCACGACAAGGGACTATCTACAGTTATTGGAACTAATTTTGATTCAACTGGTCGAGCATTGTCAAGCAAATCAAAAATGAGATTTGGAAGACTAAGACAGTGGGATAAACGTAGTAAATCAAGAACTACATCTGCACTAAGCAAAGCATTCACTATGCTTAATGGAATGAAAACTAAACTTGCAATTCCAGACAACGTTGTAGAACAGGCAGCATACCTCTATAGAAAAGCAGCAAGTGAAAAGCTAACCAGAGGAAGAACGATGTCCTCTTTGGTGGCAGCGGCACTTTATGCAGCATGCAGAGAAACAAACACTCCTAGAACACTAGACGACATTGCCGAGGCAGGAAACATTGAGAGAAGAATCCTATCAAGGGATCTTAGAACCTTAATTCAGAAATTCAACCTAAAGCTAGACCAATACAATACAGCATCATTTATTGTAAAGATTTCAAACAATCTAAATCTCAAAGAGAAAACAAAGCGTGATGCTTTTGCGATATTGAAAAGATCAGAAGACGAAAATATAACATCAGGAAAACACCCCGTTGCGCTTGCAGCAGCTTCATTGTATTTGGCTTGCATCATAAACGGTGAAAAGCTAAGTCAAAAGAAATTTGCAACAGTAGCAGGAGTCAGCGATGTTACAATCAGAACAAGAGCTACTCTGATCAAAAAGACACTTGGTCTTACAAATCTAGCAGACAGTATCTAGGCTGAATTAAAGGGCGAAAATACGCTCTCAAACACCATTTCTTTTATTTTTGCAGCTAAATCCATAATGACTTTGATTTGCTCTAGGGCAACTGCGTTTAGGTTTTTTAGTTGGGTTTGAAGCTCAGCAATTTGGTTTTCTAAGAATCCTTTCTCAATTTTTAATTCATTTACTTGTGACTCTAGCTGGGCCTTTTCAGCCTTGAGTTTTTTGTTTTCTTCAGTTAGTTTTTCTAGTTTTTCTTCCTCAGTTAGTCCTGGGAATGGCTCCTCAATTGGTTTTGGTTTTGGTTGTGGAATTGGTTCAGGCTCTGGTGTTGGCTGTGGGACTGGAGGGGGACCGGGATCTTGTGCAAAAGCTTGGCTTGCTAAAGCGCTGGAAAATAAAATTGAAAATAAAAATAGAGTCAGTATGGTTTTCATGTCAGTGTTATTGAAAATAAAAGATGTAAAATAAAAAATTATTTGAAGAAATCAAATTCCTGATCTCTTTTTTGCTTTGGCAAGTCCCGCATTACTGCCTGAACGACTTCTGTGTGATTGTAGGTCAAGTGTCTGAGAAACTTTGCAGATTCGTCTGCCCTTGTTTCATCATCAGCTAAAAGCATTTTTGGGTCGCTAAGCTCACTCATCATGGTCTTGCATTCTGTGCAAGGCGTAAAATCAAGATAGAGTTTCATTTTTAGTCATGTCCTCCTTTGATA
>JBHIUX010000120.1:0-2998 GCA_042138065.1 Nitrosopumilaceae archaeon | reverse complement strand
AAGAAAAATTAAAAAATTGGCAAAAAGTGCCTAAATTTTTATTTGTTTAATCTAGCTTTCGTCTGCCGGTTCCTCGGCCAGTACGAACCCACATTCCTTTTCCTGAAGGTCTGCCAGAGGTTTCAGCAATATCACTAAATTTGACTTTTTTTGTGCCTCGGCCCATTGAAACATATCTATCTTTAGAAGCCTCTTTACGTTTTTTCATGACGTCTTTGTAAGCGTCTCCAGTCCAGTTGTCTGCTTCTTTGTCAGAAACTCTACGTGATGTTCCTCTGCCTCCTACACGAACTACTTTACCCATGAGTAATCTACCTGTTACTAGTTTTTAAAGTTGTTTTATCATGGAATAAAATTTTGTAGAAATTATGAATGCGGGAGATGGGATTTGAACCCATGAACTCCTAGGAGATAAGGATCTGAACCTTACGCCGTTGACCAGGCTGGGCGACTCCCGCATCGTAGAATTTAGAAATCCAGAATAAGTTTCTTTATTGAGTGAAATGGTAAAATACAAACAATCTAAGAAATATTATACAATATGGAATTTAGAGAGATTTATTGTAATAATTGTAAAAAGGTTCTAGGAAGATATAATAGAAAATATTATACTGATGACAAAATTGGAGAATTACTAAAATCAAGTCATGAATCACATGTTAGAGAAGGGCATGAAATAGAACTAAGAAGAGTTTCTAAAAAATCCTAATCTAAAGTGTCTCTGAATTCCTCAAGAAGTTTCTTTTGATGTTTACTTAATTTTTTTGGAATATCTACTACGAGTCGCACATATTGATCACCACGTCCCCATGAGTTATGACGAGGTAGACCTTTTCCTTTTAATTTTAGGATGGTGTTTGGCTGGGTTCCTTGTTCAACTTTTATTTTTTCTGATTTTTCTAAGGTTGGAACATCCATTTCTTTTCCTAATATTGCATCTATCATTGAAATTTTTTGATCAAAAAATAGATCGGACCCATCTCTTTTGAATTGTGAATGTGGTTGAACATGTATTCTGACAATCAAGTCTCCGTTGTCGCCGTCTGGAACATATTCACCTTCTCCAGGAATTGTATAGTCACCAGAATCAATTCCAGCTGGAACATCAAAGGTGACATGCCTAGTTCCTTTTCTTTTCCCAGTTCCTTTGCAATTTTTACATGGTTTTTCGACAATTTTTCCTTGTCCTTTGCATTTTGTGCATGGTGCAACGGTGACAAAGGATGCAAATCCCATTTTTCTTGATTGCCGTACTTGACCTTGTCCGTTACATGAAGAGCAAGTTACTTTTGACGTTCCAGAAGCACAACCTGATCCATTACAGGAATCACATTCAACATCTTTTTGAACATCAATCTCCATTTTTTTTCCTTTTAGTACATCCTCAAGAGTTATTGATGTCTCATAGAGCATGTCGGCTCCTTTTCTTTGTCCGAATCCACCAAATCCGCCAAATCCTCCCCTTCCAAATAATGATTCAAAGACTGAATCCATTCCACCAGATCTTCCAAAAAGATCACTGAAAATATCGTTAAAGTTACCACTTGCTCCTTGAAAAATATCTTCAGTGGAATACCTACCATCTACTCCTGCATGTCCATATTGATCATAGATTTTTCTTTTTTCAGAATCGGATAGTACTGCATAAGCCTCCGAGATTTCTTTGAAATGCTCAGCTGCTTCTTTTGATTTATTTCTATCAGGATGAAATTTTAAGGCAAGTTTTCTATATTGTGATTTAATTTCATCAGCTGAGGCTGTTTTTGAAACTCCAATGACTTCATAATAATCACGTTTTGCGCTCATGGATAATTTTTGTAATTATAATCAGGTATAAATTGTCTAATTGAATCTACTTGTTTTCCTGTTCTGAAGCGTTTTGTTCACTTGTTTGTTCTGTGGTCCCTTGTCCATCTGAACCAGTTTGTTGTTCTTGATTTGGTGGGGGTGTAACATTCTTGTAAAGTTCTGTTGTGACTTCATTTACTAATGTTTTTAATGCCTCTAATTTTGGTTTTAATTGATCTGTATCTTTGTTTAAAACTTCTTTTAGTTCTTTTACAGCATCTGTTATTTTGATTCCTTGTTCTTGAGAAATTTTATCTTTGAGATCTTGATTTACTAATTTTTCAGTAGTATAGATGTAGCTTTCTGCTTCATTTTTTAGATCTATTGCTTCCTTTTTCTTTTTATCTTCATCTGCAAATTTTTCTGCATCTTCTTTTAGTTTTTCTATATCGTCTTCAGATAGTTTAGAGCTTGATTCAATTGTTATCTTTGCTTCTTTTTGTGTACCTAAATCTTTAGCAGTAACATTAATGATTCCATTAGCATCAATATCAAATTTGACTTCAATTTGGGGCACACCTCTTGGGGCTGGAGGAATATCAGTTAGATTAAAGCTGCCGAGTGAAACATTATCAGCAGCCATTGGTCTTTCACCTTGAACTACATGAATTGTAACAGCAGTTTGATTATCAGCAGCAGTTGTGAAAACCTTACTTTTTGAGGTAGGAATTGTCGTATTTCTTTCAATAAGAGGTTCTCGAACTCCTCCTAAAGTTTCAATTCCAAGTGTTAATGGTGTAACATCTAGTAAAACGATATCACTAGTTACATCTCCTGCAATAATTCCTGCTTGGATGGCAGCTCCTGCTGCAACAGCTTCCATAGGATCAACGCCTGATTCTGGTTCTTTTCCAACAACTTCACCAACAAATTTTCTGACCAAAGGCATTCTTGTTGGACCACCAACCATTACAATTTTAGAAATGTCTGATGAAGAAAGTTTAGCATCTTCTAATGCTTTTTCAATTGATGGCTTGCATCTATCAACTATAGGCTTAACCAGATCTTCTAATTTTGCTCTGGTCAATCTTAATTCCAAGTTTTTTGCACCAGATGACGGATCATGAGAAATAAAGGGTAAATTGATGTCAGTTTCCATCACTGTTGAGAGTTCAATCTTTGCTTTTTCAGAAGCTTCAGCAATTCTTGT
>JBHIUX010000119.1:0-3053 GCA_042138065.1 Nitrosopumilaceae archaeon | reverse complement strand
TTTCTTTTTGAAACAATGTAATCTAGTGATCCTAGAATCTCATCAAGATCTTTTTTCATGAAAAGTTCAAGTGCGTGTTCCATGCACATCTTGTATTGTTCTATCTCTGCGATTGGAACAATTCCTCTCTTATAATCACCTAAGATAAGATTGCCCATGTTGTTTACTACTCCAATAAACCTTATTTCTGGAAGGCTCAAAATGTCCTTACTTGCAGATTTCCAATCGGGTGTATTTTCAAAAGATACCTTTGACATCACACTATATGGTCGTTCTTAGTATTAAGACCTTGACTAATTGATGTAAGAAAATTTCAAAAATTGATTGGACCTCGTTTAATCATATTTGTATCTGTATATCCGATAAGTTTGGTTTGAGTTTTTTGAATACTGTTGCCAGTTATTTGTAAACTCTTTTGTAACTTCCGAAAAAAAATCCTTTAAGCTTATATCAAGTCTATCGTAAACCTCTTGCCCTACGAGTATTTGATTTGGTTTTGTCAGTACTTGTATATTTGATGCCACATTCATTGTAGGCCCCAACAAGTCAACATGTGCCTTTTTTTCATCAGAACCATATCTGACTACCACGTTTTTGCCATAATCAATGGAAATTTTTATGCTAATTTCTGAAAGTCCAGCTTTTTTAACCAAAATGGGATTGATTCCTTGGTGTACGACTTTTGTCATGGATTCTGCACAAGCTACAGCGTTGTACAAAGTCTGAATTGTATTTGTTTCATCTTCGACAAAATATCCTATTACCGCATCACCGGAGAATTTTAAAACATTTCCATTGAACTGCTCAATTACATATGCCATTTCTTGAGAAAAAGAGCTTATCAGCGTAGATAGTTTTTCTGGAGGCAGACTCATGCTCATTTTTGTAGACCCCACAAGATCCACATACAGAACAGCCATGTTTATTTGCTGAAATACATTTTTTCTTAGAAATTTATCAGATGAATCTATAACTTTCGTATATTGATATCCGTTTTCTAGTGCATTGTTAATCCTATTTTGTACGTTTTTTATCAGTGTATCAGAATCTACTATTTTGCTTGCTTCTTTTCTGCCAAGAAGTATGTCTACTATGTTAGGATTTTGACTGAGACTTTTTTCTTTGCTATCAGGATTATGACTAGAATTATTTTTGTGAGTTAGTAGAGTCATAGATTCAACGCATTTCTTATTGTACTTGCTCTGTTTCTAAGAGTAACTGCTGTAATCCCAGACACTTTAGCAAATTCTTGCTGGCTAACCGAATAGCCATTAAGGATGGATGCCAGATACAAAGATGCGACTGCTTGTCCCATTGGGTGTTTCCCTTCAACTAATCCTTTTTTTTCTGCATCCTTTAAAATTTTCAGAGCAAACCTTTTTGTTTTTTCATCAAAATTAAAATCATTTGACATTCTTGTGATAAATGAAGATATGTCGTATTGTGGCATCTCAAGATCTAGTCTGTTGACTATAGTTCGAACATCCTTTTGCAGAGTCTTTTTTGTAATATTTCCAACCTTTGCTATATCCATCAGACTCCTGGGTGTTGATGTTTGCCTACAAGAAACATACAAAGCTGCGCCCATCAATGAGTTTGCATCTCGTCCGCGAGTCAGTCCCGCTTGCATTATTTTTCTAAACAAATAAGCACTACTTTCAAGTACAAGGTCATGTATTCCAAGTTTCTCCTTCATACTATTCAAAAAAATTAGTGATTTGTTAAGGGTACGTTGTGGAGAGTTTTTCATTTTGCTCCTCTTATCCCACAATCGCAATCTGCGAAATTTTGATTTGTTAAATGCAGTTAATGATCTTCCGCTTGAATCTTTATCACCAATTACTGAATTCATCCCCTTGTCATACATTGTTAGTGAGTTTTTTGGGCCTGTCCTTGTTTGTCCCATGAACTCTTCAAGACTATGAGCATTAACTTCATTCTGATTGTTTAGTTTTTCTTCTAGAACTGAACCACAGTTAATGCAAACAAGTTCACCATTTTCGTTATCTGTAATGGCTTTGGTAATAACACAATTTTCTAGTTTACATTTTGATATCATACTGAGGTCACATATTATACTCATCCTTGCCTTTATACCCTAGTAAAATTAGTTGCAGCTATAACTTGTTCTCATTCTAGAGAATTAGAACAAGTCAGTAGAAATTGGAAGTGCTTTATAACAAAAGAAAGTGTAATGGTATTATGTCACAAACAATAAATTCAGAAAAAAAATTATGGGTTTTGGTAAGCTCCATAAAAGAAAATTCAAAACCAAACGAGTTTGAACAAATCGTTCCTAAAGTACGTTCTTTAGTGGATGACTGGCATGCAGATGGAAAATTTGTGTGGTCTGGTCCTTTGGATAATGAAAAATCCGCACTGGCAATTTTTGAGGCAACAGATCAAGAAGCAAAACATATGTTTGAACAAAACAAAAATGCAACAGCTAATGTTTTAGACTCTTACCTGTACCATTGGGATGCGTTGCCGTTTCTTTCATTGCTCAACTAGAGCATCATATTTTTTCTTTTTTCCACACGTTACATGCAGGACAACGATTTATTACTTTACTTCCAATCTTTTTTGAGAATGCGTTGCCACAATGATTGCATATTCTCAAATCATTTAATGTGATCATTTCTTTATTTTGTTCTCCTACAATAGATTCGCTCATTTCTTTAAATGGGTTTTTTCATGGGCAAGTACATTCCCTATATCATCCGAATTTCCTTCCCAACGAAAATTGCAGCTCTTACAATTATATTTCATTTTCTTCCCAGGTTCTTTTTGTTTTTGATACTTTGGATGTTTTTCCGTCATCAATTACATTGGCATTACAAAAACCAAGTTTCAGCTTTGTGATTAGTTTTCTAAACATGCTATTATAACGGCTATCTTGGATATATACTCGTGTAATTGCTTAATTTCATGCCTAATTTTCAATATATTTTTTTACGATCTATAGACTTGAATACGCAGGTATATATTAGTGATAAGCATCTATATAGATATGGAAAATACAGAAAATAAACCAACATTGCCAAAAGTTACTA
>JBHIUX010000118.1:0-3111 GCA_042138065.1 Nitrosopumilaceae archaeon | reverse complement strand
GGCTTGTATCCTGAAATATTAATTTGAAAATCTGTTTTCTCACTTTTTTTGATGTTAACTGTAGTTGTAACGCCATCTCTGATTGAAAAGCCAGCGCCAAGTGAGCCCATGTTTTCAGGTTTTTGGTTCTCAAGATCGGCTTTGAAAAATCCAGTAACATGTGCAGGGCAAAATGCCACACCCCTCATGATCTGAATTTAAATTCCTCAAAAAATATAAGAATATGGCTTAAATAAATTAAATTAGTATAAATTGACTAAATTCATTCGACGCCTACAAAAGATTGGAAGCAGCATCCTAGTTTCTTTACCAAAAGAGTGGGTTGATGCAAACAAATTGGATAAAAGCTCTCAGGTAGAATTAGAAACGGGCCAAGATAGTCTTTCTATTTCAATAAACAAAGATCAAAGACCATCAAAGGATGTTGTAATTTCTTATCCATTACCAAAAGATGAAAACATTGTTGCAGACATTACTGGTGCTTACCTTTTAGGATATGATATTATCAAAATTCAAGGAAAAAAATCTATTCCAATTGAGGATAGAGAAAAAATTAGAAACTCTATGCGAAGACTAGTTGGAATGGAAATAATTGATGAGGATGCAACAAATGTAAATATGCAGTTTTTGCTTGATGAAACAACACTACAACCAGAAAAAATTCTAAAACGAATGAGTTCGCTCTCACTTGGAATGTATAATGATGTTGTTGCGGGATTAATCTCTGATGATAAATCAAATCTATTGACACTATCAAACAGAGATGTAGAAGTAAACCGTCAGTACTTTTTGCTTGTACGATTAATTCGAAGTACAATGATTGATGTAAGGCTAGCAGGCGCTTTTTCACTTGAAAACATTGACATTTTGGACTATAGAGTAGCTGCAAACATATTAGAAAATGCTGGAGATATTGTAGTAGAGCTAGGAAATTTAATTGTAAATTCATCACTTTCTCATAATGATCTTAAACAACTCCACGAAATAGTAAAAGATTTTGAGCCGATTGCAACAATATCTACTGATGCATTTATACAAAATAATAGAACATTAGCTATTCAAGCAATTTCTCAGAACAAAAAATACCAAGAAAAAATATCAAAATTTAGAACTACGCTAGAAAAAAAGAAAATTGTTCCAATTGATTATCTTGATTTGATTTACATGTTTGAGAGAGTTACAAAATCATGGGATGATCTAGTGGATTTGGTAAAACCAATATATAAAAAATAAATCAATACAATTTCTTTTTAGTAGCATAAGTTAATACGGCGCAAATTGTTTTTGAATCTTGAATCTTTCCAGTCTTTATCATTTGAATTAATTTTTTCAAATTAATTTTAGTTACAGATAGAATTTCATCATCATCAAGTTTAAGACCAGATACCTTCTCAAGACCTGTTGCCAAAAAACAATGAATTGCCTCTAGATTATACCCAATTGAAGGGTAATATGTAAGAAAATGCTCCATTTTTTTGGCTTTATAGCCAGTCTCTTCTTGTAATTCACGAATTGCACATTTTTTAGGGCTTTCACCTTTATCCAGGGTTCCAGCAGGAATTTCTAAAACATAACCATGTGGAAAACGATGTTGTTTTACTAGTATTACTTTATTGTCATTAGTAATTGCAAGCATTGCGGCTGCACCACGATGTTCTATAATTTCTCGTTTTACTTTACGTCCACGTATAGTGATATCATACAAACTTAGTCCAAGAATTTTACCATCATAAACTTTTTTCTTTTTCATTAAAACGATTAGAACGTATTATTATTTAATTTGTCTGGTACATTAAATGCAAAGTAGGTGATTTTTTTGCTTCTTTGACTGCATTCTTAATCCATTCTTGTGGAAATGCAATCTTTCTTGGAATAAACAAATCTGCTGTTCTAACACCTGGAATTTTTCTTGCTTGTTGTGTAAGATTATCTAGCTTAAAAATATCATCACTATACATAAACAAAACAATTTGATTTTTAGCAACAAATGGAATCTGCATAAAATATTCTGAAAACTCATTTTCTAAGACTTGTAATGTTTGTTTTAGGTCACCATTAATCCATGTTAAAATACAATATGGAATATATCCAGTTATTTTAGTTGGTTCATAAACTAGTGTAAATTGAATTGCATCATCGTTTTGTAGTTTTTCAATGGAACGAGTTACAGTTTTTGTTGACAGATCAGTTTTTTTTGCAATATCTTCAATCTTTTGTCTTGGGTCTTTGGTTAGTTCATTAATGATTTCTAGATCAGTTTTTGTCAAATCAGAACTTACTCCAGGATTCTCAGCTTCAAAAATGCTTAATACACGAACATCTTTCATTAGATTTTTTGCTAACTCAATTTTTTGTTGAACATTTTCTTTGACAACAATACTGCAAACAGTTATTCCACCAACACAAGGTACAACAAAAAATGGTTCACCAATTAATTTTACTTGTTCCAATATCTCATCAAGATCCTCACCAGTTACAACAAAATACACAACTCCATAACCCAAAACTGGTGGCTCAATCTTTAAAGTGAAATATTCAATGACACCATTTTTTTGCATCTTTTTGATTCGAGACTTTACGGCACCACCTGAAATACCAACCTCTATTCCAATTTGTCTGTCAGACTCCCTACAATTATTCAGCAGTCTACCAAGAATTCTCATGTCAATTTTGTCCAATTTATCACCTTTTCATCTGTTATGCAAACTATACAAAACTTATCACTAATAAAAATGTCGAATCTATTACCACTAGACACCTTACACATTAAATATCAGACTTTTCTATCAATTTCATTGGAATACAGGTTCAATCTGGCAAAAAGAATGTTATTCAATAAAAGAGGTAGTCTGATTGGCGCAGTTTTAGCTGTTACAATTGGAATTTTGGTGATTCACGTAAACTTTGTAATTTTTCAGGGATTGTTTGATGCCATAGTTAGAGATATCTCAAACTACAGAAATGGAGATGTTTTGATTACTGATGAAGAAGATTACATTGACAAGTCAGACATGTCGTTAGTTAATTGGTTAGAAAGGATTCCTTATGTTGAGGCTGCAACGCCGCGGCTGTCGTCGACGGCCTCTATTAATGCAACAAAATACGGTGAAC
>JBHIUX010000117.1:0-3141 GCA_042138065.1 Nitrosopumilaceae archaeon | reverse complement strand
GATGAAAACAGAACAATTGAAGAAACACTTGGCTTGTTATGGAAGTCAGCATCTTTGTTACCAAAGAATGAGCTAACCAAAGTCAAGGACAAGTTTGTAGAACAATATTACAAGGAACGGTAGCTAATGTCATTTGGACAAAATGTAACGGCAACTAAAATTGAATTACTCAAATACAAACGTTCAAGCCAAGTTGCATCAATGGTTCAAAAAATTCTTGATGACAAAAGAAAAGTTCTATTAAAAAATATTGAAGAAATGATTACAGAAGCCACTAAAGCCAGAGGTGGAATATGGGAACCACTACAAGATGTTTACAAATCAGTCAATGAGGCATATTTGACGCTAGGCACAAGCACTGTGGAATCTGTTGCAGAATCTGCACCCGCAGTAATGGAGGTTGATGTAACTGTCAAAAGAGTCGTGGATGTAAAAATTCCATCACTGAATGTTACAGAAAAAGATACAAAATCAATGCCATATGGTCTTGCAGATACAAATTCCTCAATAGATAGAGCAGCAAAACAAATCAAAGAGGCACTACCAAAAATTTGCAAAGCAGCTGAATACGAAAATTCTATTTTCAGTTTAGCTAAAGCACTTGAAAAGACTCAAAAGTTGTTAAACGCACTTGAAAATGTAATCATACCACAATACCAACAAAGAATAAAATTTATTCTTGCGACACTAGAAGAAAGGGAGCGCGAAGAATTCGCAAAGTTAAAAAAAGTAAAAGCAAAGATGGAGATGAGAAAATAATGGCAAAAGATGAGATTAAAAAATTAATTGACAGTTCTAAAAAAAATCTAGAACAGGATCATGAAAATTTTAAAAAAACAATCAAAGACGAATTACAAAATTTTAAAAAGAAAACACTGGATCAAATTTGATTTTTCTGACTCATGATTTAAATATGGAACCAAATGAGGAATACCGAAAATGAGGCCTATCACACTTTTGCTTTTAGCAACTTTTGTCATTTCACTTTCCGGATTAACATCAGTTGCATATGCTCAAGAAGAAGGTGGTTCATCTGATGATGGTGCAAAACTTATTGGTGCAGGAATTGCATTTGGTGTTGCAGCAGGTGGTGCAGGTATAGGATTAGGTTATGTAGGTTCTGCAGGTCTTGCAGTAATCAGCGAAAACCCAGCACTACAGTCAAAGGTTTTCATCTTTATCGGAATGGTAGAATCAATTGCTATCTATGGTATAGTCATGATGTTTATCATCTTGGGACAATAAATCCCACAAAAATTCTTTTTAAAAAATCAATTATATTTTAGATGTTTTACGTCTAAGATTCTACCACAATATCTACATTTTAGGACTAGACTTTCTTTGTCTATTACATCCATTACTGATTCAATGTGTTCAGGGCTATTTGTCACACAATCTGGATTTGAGCATCGGAAAATTCTATCAATCTCATTTGGTAATGCGACGCGTCTTTTTTCAACTAGTTTGTAATTTTTGATAATGTTTACTGTAGCTTTTGGAGCAATCACTGCAAGCTTGCTTGTGTCATCATCTTGAAGAAATTTGTTTTCAACTTTGATAATGTCTTTTTTCTTGTATTTCCCACTAGGAACATTTAGTGCAATTGTGATTAGACCTCCCTCCTTGCCAGTAATTCCAAGTGCATCTAAAACTTGAAGGCCTTGTCCTTCATCAATATGATCAATAACAGTTCCCTCTTTGATTCGCCGTACAAGAAGGTCTGAATCTTGCATGAGAATAGTATGTATAACACCTGTATATATCATTGAAAGATATGAACGAGTTTTACGGAAAGGACATTATTTCCATCCGTGATTTGGATAAAGAAAAACTCGAGACTATTTTTAATGCAACAGAAAAAATTATTCAATTAGATGCTACTCGAAGAAGAGAAATTGCAAGAGGACATACATTAGGATATTTGTTTTTTGAACCAAGCACTAGAACTAGACTAAGTTTTCAATCTGCTATGGCATTACTTGGTGGAACATCTCTAGGAATTGCGGATGTAACTTCTTCATCAATACAAAAAGGTGAAAGTTTAGCTGATACAGTAAAAATAATGTCATTGTATTCTGATATTCTTGTACTACGACATACTCTTGATGGTTCAAGTAGATTTGCTGCAGAAGTTTCAGAAAAACCAATAATTAATGCAGGAAGTGGAACAGAGGAGCATCCAACACAAGCAATTCAAGACTTGTTTACAATTAAAAAAGAAAAGAAAAAGATTGATGGACTAAAAATTGGAATTGTTGGCGATCTAAAATATGGAAGAACCGTATACTCTCTTTTGTATGCATTAGGAAACTATGACGTTGAAGTTCATTTGATTTCTCCAGAAGCACTGAAGATTAGGCCAGATTCTGTTTATGAAATTAAAAAAGGACTATCCTTTACAGAAACAACAAACATTGAAGAACATATTGATGATCTTGATGTAGTTTATGTCACACGAATACAAAAAGAAAGATTTCCAGATGAAGAAGAATATCTCAAAGTAAAAGGTAGCTATGTAATTGGATTAGACATGCTACAAAAAATGAAAGACGACGCAATCATTTTACACCCATTACCAAGATTAGATGAAATTTCAACAGATGTCGATAAAACAAAACAAGCGAAATATTTTGAGCAAGCTGAATATGGTAAATTTACAAGAGCTGCGTTATTGGGATTAATTCTCAATAAAGACGGTTTTTAGATTTTTATCATGTCAATCACAAAAATCTTCTTTACACTAATTTTTGTGATTGCTATAACCCCACTTTTCTCAATTGAGCACGTTTATGGTCATGGTTTAGGCTTAGATACTATCTCATCTATTGATGTAGAAGGAAAATCAGTCTCAGTTAGTATTGAAATGCCAATTTATTTTACAGAATCAGATAGACAAATTGCAGTTACTACAACAGATGATGAAACAAAAGAAAATGTAGAAAATGTTACCTTTCTTATTGGATTATTTCGTGAGGATGAAATGATTTTTAGAAACTATTTTTTTGCACCTGATGGGAATTTGTTAATTGAAATTAATCCAACTAAAGACGGCGAAGTTCAAATTATTGGGGAACAAGATGATCTCCTTGGAGCCTGGTATGCAACTGAATCTCAACCAATTCAAGTCACTGGCCCAATTTT
>JBHIUX010000116.1:0-3182 GCA_042138065.1 Nitrosopumilaceae archaeon | reverse complement strand
GGTGATGAAATCGTGATTCCAAAATACAATTCGAGTATCACCATCAACGGATCGGTACAACAACCGACCTCGCTTAGCTACACCCCTGGTCTCACCTTTGCTGCTGCAGTGAATGCTGCTGGTGGTTATAGTGAAACTGCTAAGAAATCTAAGGCCTATGTGTATTATGCCAATGGAAAGATGGCTACCAAAAAACACTTCTTGTTTTTTACGGTGAATCCAAAACTAAAACCAGGTGCTACCATTTTTGTTCCTGAAAAATCAGCCAATTCCAATAAGCTTTCTGCTCAGGAAGTCTTAGGAATCACCTCTGGTATTTCAACCTTAGGAATTTTAATTAAAACATTGTTACAATAATCCCATGAGTGATCAATTAAGAACTATTGAAGAAGACGAAATCGATTTAATCGAACTCTTAAAAAAAGTTTGGTCTTCAAAACGATTTATCGTGAGATGGACCGGGTATTTTATCGTCATTGGATTGGTTGTTGCCTTGTTAAGCCCTAAAGAGTTTACAGCATCCTCTACCTTTATTCCACAAACTTCAGAATCCAAAACGGGTGGAAGCCTTAGCGGCTTAGCTTCTCTTGCTGGAATCAGCCTAGGAGGCGCTACAACAGGCGGAGAAATTCCACCGACACTCTATCCTCAAATCTTAAATTCAGTGCCTGTAAAGCGCTCTATTTTATCCATAGAGGTTCCTTTAGATCAAACATCTGTGACCTATAGTGCCTATTTATTAGAAAAACCAACTCCAATTTTAAGTTTAGTAAAAAAATACACCATCGGATTACCTGGTGTAATATTAGGAGCTATTCGCGGAACGGAAGCATCAACTGAAACCAGCTCCAATCCAATGATTGTGACTCAAGAAGAAAAAGGGTTGTTTGAAACTCTTGAAGCACAGATCGCTTTATCAGTCAATGAAAAAGAAGGTTTTGTAGAACTCTCTGTGACCACAGATGATGCCACAGTAGCTGCTGTACTCACTTCCAAAGTCAAAGAAATCCTTCAACAACAAATCATTGATTACAAAATACAACACGGCAAAGAGTATTTAAACTTTACCCAAAAGCAGTACAACGAAAAACAAAAAGAATACTTTGCCTTACAAGATGAAGTTGCTCGTGCCAAGGATCAAAACAAGAACATCATTTCAGAGCGGTATCAGAATCAATTCAAGCAAAAAGAAGGAGAACTCTTAATAGCTCAATCAGTTTATCAGGAACTGGCGAAGCAATTGGAACAAGCAAAACTTCAAGTTGCCAAAGACACTCCTATTTTCTCAACCATTAAGCCCGTGACGATTCCTACTGAAAGATCTGCTCCTAAACGAAGTTTAATACTTGTGATCTGGGCCTTCTTAGGATTTGTAGTCTCTGTTGGGGTTGTTTTGGTCAAAGAACCAGTACTCAATATTTGGAAAGAGATTAATTCGTAAAAAGTATCATTTGACTTTCTAACTTATTAAAGGTGAATAGAATGCTATTCACCTTTTTTTTTATTAAGGAAATGTTTCCTCTTTGACAATAATCGATACAATACGAACATCAATGCCATTGTTATAAAAACAAATCCCCAAAGATTCTGTTCAACAACAAATGCTATAATAGTCCCTAGTTCAAGAAATACGATGATTCCAATTGCAATATTTATTTTTTTCATATTATAATTCTTGATCACATTTATCAGTACAACTACATATCAATCCTACCGTTGCTAATCCCTTTTCTATTAAAAAGGCTAATGCAGCAGGAGGATATGCAATTGCTAAACCTGTTACAGCAATAGCTGAAGCAATTGCAAAAACACATCCCCACGTTAATTCTTGAAAATTATTAAATTTTTCCTTCGAATATCTATTTTGATGTTCGTTATATATTAGTTTACTCAAAGCATGTATTGAAAATAATAAATTAGCTTCTTCATGTGAAATATCAAATTTCTCTACAAAACTTTCATATAGTCTTGCCCCTTTATAATTTTTAATGAACAAATATTTTTCAATAATCAACGGATTTAACCCTTCATACTCAATAAATTTTTCTATTCCAAGATCATTAATCAATTGAATGTTTTCGAGAAACTTCAACTCAATTTCAATTTGCTTATGTTCATTTTTATCACCTAATGAGAAATAATTGTTATTAGATAATTCTCTTTCAATTTGATTGTTAACTTGTTCTAATTCAATTGCATTTAGATAAGAATCTGAATAGTTATAAGTAGTACAAGATGATATCAATATTGCGAATGCAAAAAATATAGAGACAATTGGGGTTCTTAATTTTTCCATAGCTTTTTTACCACAAACCTAACCTCTAAAAAACAATTAGCCGGTTGTGAAACATTTACTGTCGGATAAATTCAAAAAAAGTAGAAAAACAAGAAAGGGACTCCATTTCTGCAATCCCTTCTCTATTCACATTTAAGGAATAACTCAGACCATCATCAGCACCTATGAGTCTCTTTTTTCAATGATTTGAGCTAAAACCTTATTTAAATTGGAAAACTAAGATCCATTTACAAATTGAAGGTTATTCAAATTGATCATTATATTGAATTTGAAATTTGATAAATAAAGTTATGAAGTAATAACACATATCATAAAATCCCTTGAATTACGGAATACTAAATCTATCATTTATTAATGTAAAAGTACCTCCGTCGTTTCTCCAATGAAAATTTGCACCTACATTGGTAATATATTCATAAACCTCTTCTCCATTTGAGGTATCTGAAATGTATTTATACCCCATATTGATGTTGTGAGGAATGATATCATAATCCCCATCATCATCCACATCGATAACACTTATGAAATAAAACAGGGGAATATCACCTGTAAAGACACTACTTTTATTAGCATAATCCCATTCATAAAGATCAATAATACTTGATGAAATACTTGTAAATGTTCGGTCTCCATTATTTGAAAAAATCTCAATATATCCTCCAGAGTTAGGACCAGAGGGATTTCCATTTCTTGGAATATTAGTTCCAACGTTAACAATTTCATAGTTACCATCGTTGTTAACATCAATAAAACCAAAACCATAGGAGAGTTTAGCATTGCCATTTCTATAAAATGGTAGGTCAATTCTAGTTGAATTTTCTTCAGAATAGGTGAATGAGTTAGACCCCCAAAACACTCTAATATCCTGTAGATAATCGGTCTGATA